>NZ_JBMIRS010000043.1:0-25210 GCF_049198005.1 Paracidovorax sp. MALMAid1276
GACAGGCTCAGCCCGAACGGCCTGTGGAGGGTTTGAGGGCGGGGTTCGTGTGAGGTTTGGGATGCGTTTTGGGGAGGGGTTTGGGCAGGTGGACCGTGGATTCGACAGGGTGCGCGTGCGAGCACCATGGTCAAGCGGCCGGTGGGCCTCACAGCTTCCCAAACCGCCCCACGCCCTGCTTGCGGTACTCGGTGGGCGTCATGCCCTTGATGTCGAGAAACCGGCGGTTGAAATTGGCCATGTTGTTGAAGCCCACGTCATAGGCGATGTCGGTGATGTAGCGGTCGGTCTCCATTAGCAACTGGCAGGCGCGGTTCACGCGCACCAGGTTCACGAAGTCGGTGAAGGTGTTGCCCGTGGCGCGGCGGAAGAAGCGCGAGAAGCGGCTCTCGGTCATGCCCAGCTCTTGCGCCAGATCGGCGGCCGACAGCGGCTCGCCCAGGTGGTCGGTGATGCGGCTCACGATGGCGTTGATCTGGTCCAGTTGCGTGTCGTTGTCTTCGCTTTGCAGCTGGGTGCTGGAGAGCAGGCGAAAGTCGGTGCATCGCGCCAGGTCGCTCATGAATTCGCAGAACGCGCCGAACCGGGCCAGCCCCTGGCGCGCCTTGATGCGGTGCCAGTGCTCCTGCGCCTGCGCTTCCATGCCAAAGAACTCGATGCCGTGGCGCGCACGCTCCAGCAGCGGCAGCACCTCGCGCAGCTCGGGAATGCTCTCGCTGCTGGCCACCAGCGGCGCGTGCGAGAACTGGATCACCAGGTCGCGCAGCGGCACGCCGCCCTCGGGCAGGTCCATGCTGATCCAGTTGTGCGGCAGGCGCGGCCCGGTCAGCACCAGGTGCCCAGGCTGGAACTGCCCGATCCAGTCGCCCACGAACACCTTGCCCGAGGTGGCCGTGATCAGGTGCAGCTCGTACTCGTCGTGGTAATGCCAGCGCGCCAGCGGCGTGGGAAAGCCGTGCGACAGGCAGCGGATGAAGCCCGCGGTTTCGGGCGGCTCGTAGCCCAGCTCGGGCGAGCGCACGAAGTCATGCTCCAGCTCGGGCTTGGTCTGGCGCGGGGCGGAGGGCGACTTCACGGTCATGGCGTTCAACTTACACCAAAGACGGCGCGCTGGCACGCCCGGCCACGAAGGCCTGAACCCGCGCGAACGCCGTGCGCAGCGCGGCCACCAGCTGCGGCTGCCCCGCCATCTCGCCCCACAGCGTGGGGTCTGCCGCATAGGCGGCCACCGGGTCGGCCGCATCGCAGATCGCGTGCGCGGCCGCAGCGTCCATGGCCTGGTCCTGGTAGGTGTAGGGGATCTGCCCCGCGTGCCAACGCTGCAGGTAGGCCAGAAACAGCGCGGGCAGCATGGCCACGCTGTCGAACGGCGCGTTGCGCGCCAGCTGGTCGCGGATGGTCGGCGCGATCATGCCGGGGATCTTGGAGAACGCGTCCATGGCCACGCGCTGGTTGGTGTCGGCGATGGCCGGGTTGCCAAAGCGCTCCAGCACCACGTCGCGGTAGCGTTCGAGGTCGATGGGGCTGGGCTGCAGCACGGGGATGGCGTCGTCGGTGGCGTAGTCGTAGGCCATCTGGCGGATGGCGGCATCGTGCGTGCCTTCGTGGATGTACTGGTAGCCCGCCAGGGTGCCCGCCCAGGCGATGCAGCTGTGCGTGGCGTTGAGCAGGCGGATCTTGGCCTCTTCGTGCGCCTGCACCGACTGCACCATCTCCACGCCCACGGCCTCCCACGCGGGGCGCCCGGCGATGAAGTCGTCCTCGATCACCCACTGGATGAAGCTCTCGCCCATCAGGGCCGCCTTGTCGTCCCAGCCGGTCGCGGCCTTCACGCGCTCGGCCACGTCAGGCGTGGGGCGTGGCGTGATGCGGTCGACCATGGCGTTGGGGCTGGTGGTGTGGCGCTCCACCCAGTCCTTCAGCGGCGCATCGCCCAGTGCGTCGATGAACTGCAGCAGGCCGCTGCGCGAGCGCTCGCCGTTGTGGCGCAGGTTGTCGCAGTTCAGCAGCGTCACGGGGCCTGCCCCGGCGGCCCGGCGCGCACGCAGGATGCTGACCAGGCCGCCGTACACCGTGTGGCCCGCCTGGGCGGCCTTCACCGCTTCCAGATCGGCCCGCAGGTCGGCAAAGGTGGCCCAATCCAGCCGGTTCCGGGCATCCAGGTAGTAGCCCGCCTCCGTCACGGTGAAGCTGATGATGCGGGTGGCCGGATCGGCGCCCTGCGCGATCAGGGGTGCCAGGTCGGGCTGGTACGGGATCACCTGCCGGATCGACTCGATGACGGTGTAGCTGCGCTCGCCCTGGGGCGTGACGGTTTCGAGCGTGTAGCGCCCGCCTTGGGCCTGCAGCGCGGCGATGGTGTCGGCCATGTCGGGCCGCAGGTTGCCGCCGGCGATGGCCCAGCCGGTGTCGCCCCGCTGGCGCAGAGCATGGAGATAGACGGCCTGGTGCGCGCGGTGGAACGAGCCCAGGCCCAGGTGCAGGATGACATTCATGGTGCGGAAAAGCGGAGATTCAGAGATCGAAATGCGTGGGCATGAGCACCACGTCGCGGATGGTCATGCCGCGCGGGCGGGTGAGCATGAACAGCACCACCTCGGCCACCTCGGCCGCCTCGATGAGGCTGTCGCTGGCCTTGGCCTCGGCCAGCTTGTCGGCCGGCCAGTCGGACAGCAGCGAGGTGATGACCGGGCCCGGCGAGACGGCACCCACGCGGATGCCATGTTGGAACACCTGGCGGCGCACGGTCTGCACAAAGCAGTTGACCGCCCACTTGGACGACGCGTACACCGGCTCCCACGGCGTGGGGAAATGCGCGGCCAGCGAGCTGGTGACGATGATGTCGCCCCGGCCGCGCCCGATCATGTGGGGCAGCACGTTGTGCACGTTTTTCATCACCACGTTGACGTTGAGGTTCAGCATGCGGTCGATGGCGTCGGGGTCGGCGTCCACCAGGTCGCCGCCCACGTAAAGCCCCGCGTTGGCATGGAAGATGTCGAGCGAGCCCGCGATGGCCAGCGTGCGTTCGAGCAGGCTCGCGCACTGCTTCGCATCAAGCAGGTCCAGCACCAGCGGGAACGCGTTTTCGCCAATGGACGCGCAGGCCCTGTCCAGCGCGGCCGCGTCGCGGTCGATCAGCACCACGCGCGCGCCCGCATCGGCCATGGCCTGGGCGCTGGCAAGGCCGATGCCCGAGGCCGCGCCCGTGACGGCGGCCACCTGCCCATGCAGAGACGGCACGGCCATCACGCAGCCTGCCCCGCCACGACACGGCCGGCCGCGTCGAACCAGTGCGCCTCGGAGGCATCGATGTCCAGGCTCACGGCGTCGCCTGCCCGCAGGCCCGTGCGCTCGTTCTGGCGCGAGACGAACTGCGCCCCGCCGGGTGTGCTCACGTAGATCAGCGTTTCGGCCCCCAGCGCCTCGACCAGGTCCACCTGGCCGGCCACGGGCGTGGCACCGGTGCTGCGCACGGCAATGCTCTCCGGCCGCAGGCCGATGGCGCCGCCCGCCGCGCCGCCCGGGGCCTGCTGCTGCACGGGCGCGGGCAGCTGCTGCAGCGGCACCACGTTCATCTGCGGTGTGCCGATGAACTGGGCCACGAACTGGTTGGCGGGCCGGTCGTACAGCTCCAGGGGCGTGCCCACCTGCTCGATGATGCCGTCGCGCAGCACCACCACACGGTCGGCCAGCGTCATGGCCTCGACCTGGTCGTGCGTGACGTAGATGGTGGTGGCGCCCAGGTCGCGGTGCAGCTTGGCAATCTCCACGCGCGTCTGGCCGCGCAGGGCGGCATCGAGGTTGGACAAGGGCTCGTCGAACAAAAACACCTTGGGCGCACGCACGATGGCGCGGCCGATGGCCACGCGCTGGCGCTGGCCGCCCGACAGCTCCTTGGGCGTGCGCTGCAGGTACTGCGTGAGGTTGAGAATGCGCGCCGCGTTCTGCACCTTCTCGTCGATCACCTGCTTGTCCACCTTGGCGAGCTTGAGCGCGAAGCTCATGTTCTCGTACACGCTCATGTGCGGGTAGAGCGCGTAACTCTGGAACACCATGGCCAGGTCGCGCTTGCTCGATGGCTGGTCGGTGATGTCGCGGCCGTCCAGCATCAGCGTGCCGCCGTCGATGGTTTCGAGCCCCGCGATCAGCCGCAGCAGCGTGGACTTGCCGCAGCCCGAGGGACCGACGAAGACGATGAATTCGCCCTTCTGGATGGACAGGTCGATGCCCTTGATGGCGCGGTGTTCGCCGAAGAATTTTTCGATGCCGCGCAGTTGAAGGTAGTCCACTCTAGTGCTCCAGAAAACAGATGAATGCCGATCCGCCCGCAGCGGTGGCTCGAACAGCGGTGCAAGGCGAGGCAGCCGCGGAACCGGCTCTGCCGGGCCGCTGGCTGCGCCCCCTGGAGGGGGAGGCGCCGAAGGCGCATCGGGGGGGAGTCATTTCACGGCACCGAAGGTGAGGCCCTGCACCAATTGCTTCTGGCTGAACCAGCCAAAGACCACGATGGGTGCAATCGCCATCAGCGAGGCGGCCGACAACTTGGCCCAGAAGAGTCCTTCAGGACTCGAATACGACGCGATCAGCGTGGCCAGCGTGCCGGCCTTGGCGGCGCTCAGGTTCAGGCTCCAGAAGGCCTCGTTCCACGCCAGCACCAGGCACAACAGGCCGGTGGATGCGAGCCCGCCCATGCCCAGCGGCAGCAAGACCAGGCGTACCTCCTGCCACAGCGTGGCGCCATCCATGCGCGCGGCTTCCAGGATCTCGCGCGGGATGTCCTTGAAGTGCGAATACAGCATCCAGACCATGATGGGCAGGTTGGACAGCGCGAACACGATGATGAGCGCGAGCTGTGTATCGAGCAGGTGGCTCTTTTGCGCCAGCACGTAGATGGGCACCAGCGCACCCACGGCGGGCATCATCTTGGTGGAGAGCATCCACATCAGGATGTCTTTGGTGTACTTGCCCTTGAAGAAGGCCATGGCATACGCTGCAGGCGCAGCCAGCATGAGCCCCAGCACGGTGGACAGCACGCTGGTGATGACCGAGTTCTTGGCGTACAGCAGGTAGTCGCTGCGCTCCTGCACCTCGTGAAAATTTTCGAGCGTGGGCGTGAAGACGAACAGCGGCGGCACGGCAATGGCCTGCAGTTCGGTCTTGAATGCCGTGAGAAACAGCCAGGCCAGCGGGAACACCAGCAGCAGGGCCACGGCCCACGCGGCTGCGGTGCGCAGGGCGAGCATGCCCAGCGGAAATTGGGAACGGCGTCGTGCGGTCATGAAATGGCCTGCCTTATCTGTCGAGGTTTTTGCCGACCATGCGGATCAGGAAGATGGCCGCGATGTTGGCCAGCACCACCGCAAACAGTGCCCCGGCCGACGCCACGCCCGCATCAAAATTGAGCAGTGCCTGCTTGAAGATCAGGAAGGTGACGTTGGTGCTGACATCGCCCGGCCCACCGGCCGTGGTGGTGTAGATCTCGGCAAAGATGCTGAGCAAAAAGATGAGCTCGATCATCACCACCACCGCCACCGACCGCGCCAGGTGCGGCACGTACAGGTAGCGCAGCTGCTGCAGGTAGTTGGCCCCATCCATGCGGGAGGCTTCGAGCTGCTCGTGGTTCATGCTCTGCAGCGCGGTCATGAAGATCAGCGTGGCAAAAGGCAGCCACTGCCACGACACCATCACGATGACCGAGAACAGCGGGTGGTCGGTGAGCCAGTCCACCGGCTGCGCGCCAAAGAACATCCACACCTGGGCCAGCACGCCGTAGATGGGATTCATCATCATGTTCTTCCACATCAGCGCGTTCACCGTGGGCATGACGAAGAACGGCGAGATCAGAAGCACCCGCACGATGCCCCGGCCCGGAAACGGCTCGTTGATGAGCAGCGCAATCGCAATGCCCGCCACCACGGTGATGAGGATCACGCTGCCCAGCAGCAAAATGGTGTTGACCACCGCCGTGCCAAACGACGGGTCGGTGACGAAATACTCGAAGTTCTCCAGCCCCGCAAACCCGGTTTGGTCCGGCTGCATCAGGTTGTAGCGAATCAGCGAAAAGTAGATCGTCATCACCAGCGGCACGATCATCCAGAGGAAGAGCGTGGCCATGGCCGGCGTGAGCAGCAGGCGGGGGAGCAGGCGGCGGTTCATGGTGAGTCCGTCAAAGCGGCAAAAAAGGCGTGCGGGGGTGTGGGCGAGTGGCTGCGAGATTCACAGCCTCCGCATCACCCACAACCGTTCGGGCTGAGCCTGTCGAAGCCAGGCACTGTCGGGCCGCCAGAGCGACCCGACCGTCCGCTTACTTGTAATAGCCAGCCTTCTTCATTTCACGCTCGGCCGCCACCTGGCTGGCCTTGAGCGCGGCGTCCACCGACGTGCGGCCCGCCAGCGCCGAACTCATCTGCTGGCCCACGGCGATGCCGATGGACTGGAACTCCGGAATCGCCGCGAACTGCACGCCCACATACGGGCTCTTGGGCAGGGTCGAATCGGTGGGGTTGGCCGAGTCGATGGCGGTCTTTTCAGCGGCCGCAAAGCGGGCGGCCTTCTGGAACTCGGGCGACGCATAGGTGCTTTTGCGCGTGCCGGTGGGCACATTGGCCCAGCCGTTGGTCTTGGCGACCAGCTGGATGTAGTCCTTGCTGGTGGACCAGGTGATGAACTTCTGCGCGGCATCGACCTTCTTCGAACCCGCGGGGATGGCCAGATTCCACGACCACAGCCAGTTGGCGCCCTTGGGCGTGTGCATGGTGGGCGCCTGGGCAAACACCATGTGTTCGGCCACCTTGGACTGCTTGGGGTCGGCCACGAAGGATGCGGCAATGGTCGCGTCCACCCACATGCCGCACTTGCCCGAGTTGGTCAGCGCCAGTATCTCGTTGAAGCTGTTGGCCGACGAGCCGGGCGGGCCGTAGTTCTTGAGCAGGTCCACGTAGAAGGTGATCGCTTCCTTCCAGGGCTTGGATTCGAGCTGCGGCTTCCACTGCATGTCGAACCACTGGCCGCCGAAGGTGTTGACCAGCGTGGTCAGGAAGGCCATGTTGTCTCCCCAGCCCGGCTTGCCGCGCAGGCAAATGCCGTACACGCCGTTCTTGGGGTCGTGCATCTTGGCCGCCAGGTCCTTGATCTGCGGCCAGGTGGGACGCTCGGGCACCTGCACGCCGGCCTTGTCGGCCAGGTCCTTGCGGTACATCAGCATCGAGCTTTCGCCATAGAACGGCGCGGCAAACAGCTTGCCGTCCACCGTGAGGCCATTGCGCACCGCGGGCAGCAGGTCGTCCACGTCATAGGCAGCGTCGGTCTTGAGCTCCTGCAGCCAGCCCTTCTTGCCCCAGATGGGGGCTTCGTACATGCCGATGGTCATGACGTCGAACTGGCCGCCCTTGGTGGCGATGTCGGTGGTCACGCGCTGGCGCAGCACGCCTTCTTCCAGCGTCACCCAGTTGAGCTTGATGTCGGGGTGGGCCTGCTCGAAGTGCTTGCTCAGCTTCTGCATCTCGATCATGTGGCCGTTGTTCACGGTGGCAATGACCAGCTCGGTGGTCTGCGCGCTGGCGGTGCCGCACAGCGCTGCTGCCAGGGCCGCCGCCAGGGCCAGGCGCCGGGGCGCAGCAACACGGGTGGAATGGGGCATCGGAATGTCTCCTCGGTCGTTGGTATGGGATGGAATCTGCCGTTCAACACCGGCGCAGGCCTGCGGGCATTGACGGACTGAACGATACCGATGCTGGCATGCCGGATTGGTACTCACATCGGCCAGATAAATACTCCATTGCACCAATGAGTCGGTATTTACACCTATATGCATCAACTGGGTATGCAAACCAGCCACCACCGCAGGGGCGACCGTGCGGCAGCCGGCGTCAGACAAGAAATCAAAATTGATAGCTGACAAAGCTTACCCATCCAGCGATAAAGGCATATTTGGCCCATATTTCCGGCCGTACATGGCGGCACCGGCAGCCCGCAGGCGAGCCGCATAGAATCCTGAAGCCCGACCCCGCCGGCGGCCCGTGCCACGCTCCACGCCGTGGTGCGCAGCTGCCCCGCCCTTCCGTGATGCGCCCCGCCCTTCCCATGACCCAGCCCACCGACACATCCACCGCCCGCCCCGTGCGCTCCCAGTACGAAGAGTTCATGCGCCATGTGTTCACGCACGGCGTGGACAAGTCCGACCGCACGGGCACCGGCACCAAGAGCGTGTTCGGGCACCAGATGCGGTTCGACCTGAAGGAAGGCTTCCCACTGGTGACCACCAAGAAGGTCCACCTCAAGTCCATCATCGTCGAGCTGCTGTGGTTCCTCACCGGATCGAGCAACAACCGCTGGCTGACCGAGCGCGGCGTGACCATCTGGGACGAATGGGCGCGCGAAGACGGCGACCTGGGCCCCGTGTACGGCGTGCAGTGGCGCAGCTGGCCCACGCCCGACGGCGGGCACATCGACCAGATCAGCGACGTCATCCAGACGCTCAAGACCAACCCCGACTCGCGCCGCATCATCGTCAGCGCCTGGAACGTGGCCGAACTGCACAAGATGGCGCTGATGCCCTGCCACGCGTTCTTCCAGTTCTACGTCGCGCCCGCGCAAACGCCGGGCGGGCGCGGCACGCTCAGCTGCCAGCTCTACCAGCGCAGCGCCGACATCTTTCTGGGCGTGCCCTTCAACATCGCCAGCTATGCGCTGCTGACCCACATGGTGGCGCAGCAGTGCGACCTGGATGTGGGCGACTTCATCTGGACGGGCGGCGACTGCCACATCTACAGCAACCACCACGAACAGGTACAGACGCAGCTGGCGCGCACGCCGTTCGCCTACCCGGTGCTGAACATCAAGCGCAAACCCGACAGCATCTTCGACTACCAGTTCGAGGACTTCGAGGTGCTGGACTACCAGTGCCACCCGGCCATCAAGGCGCCGGTGGCGGTGTGATGGGGCCGCATGCCATGGCAACGAACCCGCGCATTGCCCTCATCTATGCCCGCGCCGCCAACGGCGTGATCGGGCGCGACAACGCCATGCCCTGGCACATCCCCGAAGACCTGGCGCACTTCAAGCAGCTCACGCAGGGCTGCCCGGTCATCATGGGCCGCAAGACCTGGGATTCGCTGCCCCCGCGCTTTCGGCCGCTGCCCGGGCGCACCAACATCGTCATCACGCGCCAGACCGACTGGCAGGCGCAAGGCGCCCTGCGCGCCGCCAGCCTGGCCGATGCGCTGGCGCAATGCCCCGGCGAAGGCACGGTGTGGGTGATCGGTGGCGCACAGATCTACGCCCAGGCCCTGACCATGGCACAGCGTGTGGAAGTGACCGAGATCGCGCAGGACTTTGAAGGCGATGCGCACGCACCCGCCTTGGGCCCCGAATGGACGGCGGCCGAGCGCAGCCCCACCGCGCTCAGCGCCAGCGGCCTGCCCTTCAGCTTTGTGCGCTACGAGCGTGAGGGGTGTCCCCAGCGCTGAACGCGTTTGACGTTCGCCGTTCGCCGTTCGCCCCACCTTTCAGCGCGGGCCCGCATCGAGCACGCTGCGCAACCGGCACGCCAGATCGTCAAACGTGAACGGCTTGGAAAGCAGCTGGACCCCCGGGTCCAGGCGGCCGTGGTGAACGATCGCATTGCGCGCATAGCCGCTGGTGAACAGCACCCGGATGTCCGGCCAGAGCTGCCGCGCGCGGGCCGCCACGTCGGCCCCGGTCATGCCCTGGGGCAACACCACATCGGTGAACAGCAGGTCGAAGCGGCGCTGTTCGAGCAGCCTGACGGCCTCGGGCCCGTTCGTGGCGGCGGTGGCCTGGTAGCCCAGCTCCTGCAGCGCCGCCATGGAATAGGCGCGCACGTCGGCGTCGTCCTCCACCACGAGGATCGCCTCGCCCGAGGCGCCCGGCACCGCCTGTTCATGCGCGTGCTCGTGCCCCTGCGCAGCGCCCTCGCGGCGCGGCAGATAGATCTTCACCGTGGTGCCGACGTTGACTTCGGAATACAGCTTCACGTGCCCGCCGGACTGCTTGACGAAGCCATACACCTGGCTCAGGCCCAGGCCGGTGCCCTTGCCCTCCTCCTTGGTGGTGAAGAAAGGCTCGAACACCCGGGACATGGTGTCCGCGTCCATCCCGATGCCCGTGTCACTCACGCTGATCACGACATAGGCCCCCGACCGCACTTCAGCGTGTTGTGAGGCGTAGCCCTCGTCGAGATGGGCGTTGGCGGTCTCTATGGTGAGCCGCCCCCCGGCCGGCATCGCGTCCCGGGCATTCACCGCCAGGTTCAGCAGTGCGCTCTCCAGCTCGTTCGGGTCCACCTCCACCGTCCAGAGGTCTTCTTCCACCACCGATTCAAGTTCGATCGTTTCGCCCAGCGCCCTGCGCACCAGCTCCGCCATGCCCTGCACGACCACGCTCGCGTTCAAGGGCTTGGGATCGAGCGGCTGGCGGCGTGCAAACGCGAGCAGCCGCTGCGTGAGGGCACCAGCGCGGCGCGCACCCGACATGGCCTGGGTCGCCGCGCGCCGCAGCCTCGCCATTTCTTCGGGCAGCCCGCGGTTGAGGATCTCCAGATTGCCCACGATCACCTGCAGCAGGTTGTTGAAGTCATGGGCGATGCCGCCGGTGAGCTGGCCCACGGCTTCCATTTTCTGGGCCTGGCGCAGCGCCTCGGCGTTCTGGATCAGCTCCTGGGTGCGCTTCCTGACCTGCTCCTCCAGGTCAGCGTTGAGCAGCCTGAGTGCATCCTCGGCGCGCCGGCGCTCCGCAATCTCCCGCTGCGTGGCCGCGTGCAGCCGCGCGTTGTCAATGGCCACAGCCGCCTCGCCCGCCAGCCCCATCAGGCTGCGCTCGGACTGCTCTGAAAACATGCCCGGCGACGCGTGGCCAAAGAACAACCCGCCCAGCACATCGCCCGACCGCGACACCACGGGCACGGCGAGATAGCTGCGCACAGGCAGATGGCCCTGCGGCATGCCCGAGCGCGGAGCGTTGCGCCCATAGCGTGGGTCTTGCGTGATGTCGTCCGACCGCACAATGCCCTCGCCAGCGAACGTGGGGGCAAATACCTGCGTGTTGCGCGGCATCGGAAATTGCGAGAACGCCTCGCGCGGCACGCCAGACAGCGAATACAGCATGTAGCTTTCGCCCGCTTCGTTCTTCATGTTGTAGAAGAATGCGCCGAACTGCGCCCCGGTGAGTGCCACGCCGGCGTCGGTGACGGTCTGCACCACCGCGTCGAGATGGTTCTCGCGCGCCAGCGTGGCCCCGGTGCGGTTGAGAATTTCGAGGGCACGGGTCTGCTCGCGAAGCTGGATCTCGGTGTCCCGGTGCGCGGTCCGGTCGCGCACGATCTTCACAAACCCCGACGCCAAGTCTCCATCTGCCAGGGGCCGGAGCTCGCCAATGGCCCAGAACGTTTGCCCGTTCTTGCGCTTGCGCCAGCCCTCCGCGCCGCCCCTGCCGGTGGCGATGGCCTGGCGGATCTCCTCATGCAGCAGGCAGTCACTGCCGTCGCCTTCAGGAAAAATGCAGCCCAGCGAGCACCCCAGCATCTCCTGCTCGGTCCAGCCGAACACCGCCTGCGCACCGGCGTTCCAGCCCGTCACCAAGCCTTTGTCGTCGATGGTGATGATGGCGGTTTCGAGAGCGCGGTTCAGCACCCGCTGATACCGGTCGATCACGAAGTCCTTGTGCGCTTCGTCCAGGCTTTCCGACCAACGGCCGGAAAGCGGTACCACGGTCAACGGTTGCGTCTGGGTCTGCGTCTGCATGCTGCTCCTTGACGAACGAATGGGCCGGACCGACAGGCACCGCCTTGTATGCACCGACTCGCCAGGCGCCTGTCCTGTCGGCGTCAAATTCTCACACAACAGCGTGGGCATGCACCGATCGGGTGCGCAGACTACGTCGCAAGGGATCGCGGCGCACAGTTAGGATGATGCCCCAACAGACTCACGCCCGCCCGGCCGCTTTCACGCTGGCTGTGCGCGGTGTGCCGCGCAACCCTTTCCTCAAGACACACCATGAAAATTGCCACCTGGAATGTGAATTCGCTCTCCGTGCGCCTGCCCCAGGTACTCGACTGGCTTGCGGCCCACCCTGTGGATGTGCTGGGGCTGCAGGAGCTGAAACTGACGGACGACAAGTTTCCGCACGATGCCCTGCGTGAAGCGGGTTACGAGGCGGAGGCCTTTGGCCAGAAGACGTACAACGGTGTCGCCATCCTGAGCCGGCACCCCTTGCGCGACGTGGTGCGCAACATCCCTGGACATGGTGACGAGCAGGCCCGCGTGATCGCCGCAACCCTCGATACACCCGCTGGCCCGCTGCGCTTCGTCAACGGCTATTTCGTGAACGGGCAGGCGCCTGGCAGCGAAAAGTTTGCGTACAAGATGCTGTGGCTCACGGCCCTGCACCGCTGGCTGCGCGAAGAAATGCTGGCGCACCCGCGGCTGGCCCTGGTGGGCGATTTCAACGTGGCGCCCGAGGACCGTGACTCGTTCGACCCCGTGGGCCTGAAAGACACCATCCACCACACGGTGGAAGAGCGCCAGCATTTTCAGGACCTTCTGGCACTGGGCCTGACCGATGCGTTCCGCCTGTTCGAGCAGCCAGAAAAAACCTTTTCGTGGTGGGACTACCGCATGCTGGGGTTTCAGAAGAACCGGGGTCTGCGCATCGACCACATCCTGGTGAGCGAAGCCCTCAAACCCGCGGTGACGGCCTGCGCGGTAGACCGCGCGCCGCGCAAGAACCCCCAGCCCAGCGACCACGCACCGGTGGTGGCGACGCTGGCCCTGGAATAGGGGGCCTGAACTGCCTGGCCGGAACGAGCAAAAAGCTGCGGGGACCGATGGGTCCCCGCAGCTTTATAGGCTTCAAGCGCCCAGTGGGCAGCGCCGCGGGCACCGCCACTGTGGATGTTTAAGACTTAGCCCTGAAAGCCGTCGCGCAGTGCGCGCACTTCGTCGTGGTTGCGCTGGGCGCCCTGCATCTGGCGTTCCAGCAGCGAACGCACATTGGCGGGCAGATTGGCCTTGAGCGCCTTGCGGTAGCGGGCCAGGGCCGCGTCTTCGCCGCGCTCGCACTCGGCCAGCACGGCCTTGTCGTCGCTGGTCGACAGCGCCGTCTTGACCGACACCCAACCACGGTGCAGAGCGCCGGCCACCGTGCCCCCGGAGGCAGGGTCACCACCCAGCCGACGGATCTCATGCTCCAGTTCCACCGCCGCAGCGGCGCACTCGCGAGAGTGGCGCTGGAAGATGGTGGTGAGCTGGGCGGAATCCGCATGCTCTGCACAGGCCTGGAAGCCGTATTCGCCATCGCGTGCAGATTCCAGCACGTCATTCAGCACGTCGATCACGTCGTCGTTGTCCAGAACATCGCCGGCGCGGTCGGTGGCCACTGCCGTACCGGAAGCACGCTGCCACGCAGCGCGTGTGGCCGGGCGCACGTCCGTCCATGCCAGGCCATTGGCCGCGTGGCGTGCGCGCCAGTCGTCGGCCAGGCGAGGTTCCACGGCTTCGAAGTCACCTTCATAGCGGCCCACCGACGACCAGCCCAGTTCATACGCAGGGCGGTATTGGTCATAGGTGCGGCCTGGCACGTAGTAGGGCTCGCGGGTATAGGTGTCACGCCAGTACGCGTCTTCGGCGGTGGGGTTCACGGCCTCTGCGGCCGCCTTGCCGGCCAGCCCTCCGGCCACGGCCCCGGCAACACCACCCACGGCGGCGCCCACGGGGCCGCCAAACGCGCCTGCGGCGGCACCCGCAGCAGCGCCGCCCATGGCGGCGCCCACGCCGGTGCCCACGGGGTGGGAGCCTGGTTCGTTGGTCAGCGGGTCGCGGTTGGCATCACGGTTGGCATCGTTGAAATCCGACATAGAAGTTCTCCGGTTGGTTGACAGTGACTTCATTTTTGAAGCGGTCGCCAGACCAACGGGTCGGCCCAAGGAGGGCCTGCATGTAGGACGCAGGGGACACGCCCATGCCCCCGAAAAACGATGCGAAGGGCGGGACTTGCGACACGATCGCCTGCCCGCCAGATGCTTCAATTTTTATAGCAATCAGCGCTTATTCAGAAAGCGCTGAGGCCATTTTTAGCTCTCATCCGCGGCATCCAGACCCAGCTCCTGGATCTTGCGGGTGATGGTGTTGCGGCCGATGCCCAGACGCTGCGCCGCCTCCATGCGCCGGCCGTGCGTGGCGACCAGCGCGGTGCGGATGAGGCGGGACTCGAAGCGCCGCGTGAGCGCGTCCCACACCTCGGGCTGGCCGCCCGCCAGCAGCTTTTGCGCCTCGGTCTCCAGCGCCTGCTCCCAGCTGTGGGCAACACCTGCTGCCGAAGACGCTGCCGGAGCCGCCATCTCGGGCGTGCCGGGCGTGCCGGACCAGTATGCAGGCTGTGCGGCGTCTCCACCGACCGCGGTGCTGCCTGCAGAGATTGCGGGGGCAGGCACAGCACCGACGGGCAGCGCAGCACCCACGCGCTCGGAGGTGGCCGGTGCCGGGGCAAACACCGCAGCCGGCGCAGCGGCCACTGGCGAATGGGCCGCAGCGGTTGCGTCAGCAGTCTGGGCACCATGGCGCACGGGCTGGTACAGCGGCGCTTCCAGTACTTCGGGCGGAAGGTCCTGCAGCGAGATCACCTGCGCCGGCGCCATCACGGTCAGCCAGTGGCAGATGTTTTCGAGCTGACGCACATTGCCCGGAAAGGAAAATTGCTCAAGCCGCGCCAGGGCCGAGTCGGCAATGCGCTTGGGCTCCACGCCCAGCTGCCGCGCGCTTTGCTGCAGGAAGTGGCGGGTGAGCATGGGCACGTCTTCGTGCCGCTCGCGCAGCGCGGGCAGGCGCAGGCGGATCACGTTGAGGCGGTGGAACAAGTCCTCGCGGAAACCGCCTTCCTTGACGCGCTTCTCCAGGTCCTGGTGCGTGGCCGCGATCACGCGCACATGGGCTTTCACGGCCGCATGGCCGCCCACGCGGTAGAACTGACCGTCTGACAGCACACGCAGCAGGCGCGTCTGCAGGTCAAACGGCATGTCACCGATTTCGTCGAGGAACAAGGTGCCGCCCTCGGCCTGCTCGAAGCGGCCGCGCCGCTGCGTCTGCGCGCCCGTGAAGGCGCCGCGCTCATGGCCGAAAAGTTCACTCTCCAGCAGGTCTTTGGGAATGGCGGCGGTGTTGATGGCCACGAAGGGGCCGTCCGCCACGGGCGAGTGCTTGTGCAGCGCGCGCGCCACCAGTTCCTTGCCCGACCCCGACTCGCCCGTGATGAGCACCGTGACCTGGCTTTGCGACAGCCGCCCGATGGCGCGGAACACGTCCTGCATCGCAGGGGCCTGGCCCAGCATTTCGGGCGCATCGGACTGGCGCTCTTCGGTCACCTCTTCGCGCTGGCTCTCCTCCACGGCGCGGCGGATCAGCTCGACGGCCTTGGGCAGATCAAAGGGCTTGGGCAGGTATTCAAATGCGCCACGCTGGAAGGCCGACACCGCACTGTCGAGATCCGAGTACGCCGTCATGATGATGACGGGCAGGCCGGGTTGCAGTTCGCGCACCTTTTCCAGCAGTTGCAGGCCCGAGCCCCCGGGCATGCGGATATCGCTCACCAGAACCTGCGGGCCCTGGCGGGCGGGGTCGCCGGCGGTGATGTCAGACAGCGCATCCAGCACCTCGCGCGGATGCGTGAAGCTGCGCGTGGGCAGGTTCTCGCGGGCCAGGGCCTTTTCCAGGACGAAGCGGATCGAGGGGTCATCGTCTACTAACCAGATCGGCTTCATATGTTTTTCTTACCTTCCCTGTGGTTGCGTGTCAGGGACCTCAGGGCAGCGGGATGAGGATGCGGAAGTCGGTGCGCCCCGGCACGCTGTCGCATTCGATCAGGCCGTGGTGCCGCTGTACAAAGGTTTGCGCCAATGTCAGCCCCAGCCCCGACCCGCCATCCCGGCCCGACACCAGCGGATAGAAGATCCGCTCTTTGATGGCATCGGGAACGCCCGGTCCGTTGTCGATGACATGCAATTCCAGTGCCAGCCGATAGCGCTGGCGACCAAAGGTGACTTGTCGCGCAACACGCGTGCGCAAGGTGATGACGGCGTCGCCTGCGGCAATGCGCTCGGTCAATGCCTGGGCCGCGTTCTGCACGATGTTGAGCAGCGCCTGGATGAGCTGGGCGCGGTCCCCCCGGAATTCAGGAATGGAGGTGTCGTAGTCGCGCTGGACCCTGAGCCCCTGCGGGTACTCGACCAGCGCCAGCGAGCGCACGCGCTCGCACACTTCGTGGATGTTGACGTCGCCCACCAGGTGCGGGTGGCGGTGCGGGGCCAGCAGCCGGTCCACCAGGCTTTGCAGCCGGTCCGCCTCGTGGATGATGACCTGTGTGTATTCGGTGAGCTCGCGGTTGTCGAGCTCCATCTCCAGCAACTGGGCCGCACCGCGGATGCCGCCCAGCGGGTTCTTGATCTCGTGCGCCAGGTTGCGGATCAGCTCCTTGTTGGCCTGGGCCTGGTCGCGCAGGCGCTCCTCCCGGTCCTGGCGGGCGTGCTGCTCCAGCGGCCACAGTTCCACGAGGATCTCGCCCACCTGCTCGGCATCGGCCACGTTGACGTGCACGGGCACGGGCTCCTGGTGCACGCGCTTGAGGCTGGCTTCGTAGCGCAACGCGGCGAAGTCCTTGCCCCGCGCCCCGGCCAGCGCCGTCTGCAGGAGCGCGGGGTCGGTAAAGAACGTGGAGAAATCGGCGCCTTCCAGTGTGCGGCGCGACAGGCCGAGCGTGTTCTCGAGCGCCGCATTGGCAAATTGCACGGCCCCGTCAGCCCGCAGCACGGCCACCAGCGTGGACATCAGGTCAAGGGAGTGAAACCGCCCCGCATCGGCGCCGGGGCCCTCGGATGGCTGCGGGTTCATGGCGGCTGCGCGGTCGCTCACGGCGCGGGCAGGCGCGCCAGTTCGCGCTTGATGCCGGCAATGTCGCTTTCGCTGCGGGCCACGCTGGCCTTGAGTTCAGCGGTGCGCTCGATGTAGCGCTGGGGGTTGCGCAGATCCAGCGCGTTGCGCTCTGGCGCGCCGTTGTTGTATTCCTTCACCAATTCGGCATGGCGGGACTCAGCCTTGCGCAGCTCGGACTCGAGAATGGCCCGGGCGTCGGCGTCGCGCGCCTTCTGGTCGTTGTTGCTGACACGCGGCGCGTTGGCCGGAGATGTCGCAGGCGCTGTGGCCGTGCCACCCCCGCCGGCCGGTGCGGCAGCCGCTGCAGGCGCAGCCGGCCGCGTGCCCTGCACCACCGTCACGTTGCCGCCCTCCACCAGCTTGCACCCCCGCTCCTTCGCCTGGGTCGCGTTGTTGGTGTATTCGTTGCCACAGCGGTAGATGCGGTCTTGCGCCCACGCTGCGGGGGCCGTGGCGGCAGTCAGGATCAGGGTGGTGATGAGCGTTTTATTCATTCGGTTTCCTCGCACTGCCGGGCAGCATCGGGGAAGTATCCCCCAATCGCCACACATCGCCAATTCAACACTGGCACGCCCGCGCAGGGCTTTGCCCAGTGACTCTGCCCGGGGGCGTTGGTTCCGGCCCGCCCGCTCCCGCCGGCCACGCCGGCTGCATCGCCATGAAAAAAGGCGGCACACGCCGCCTTTTTTTTGAACTGGCAAACGCCCTCGGGTGGCGATTACAGCGAGTAGTACATGTCGAATTCGACAGGGTGGGGAGCCATGCGGAAACGCGTGACTTCGCCCATCTTGAGTTCGATGTAGGCGTCCAGCATGGAGTCGGTGAACACGCCACCCTTGGTCAGGAAGCCGCGGTCCTGGTCCAGATATTCCAGGGCCTGGTCCAGGCTGTGGCACACGGTGGGCACCAGCTTGTCTTCTTCCGGAGGCAGGTGGTACAGGTCCTTCGTGGCGGCTTCGCCGGGATGGATCTTGTTTTCCACGCCGTCCAGGCCGGCCATCATCAGGGCCGAGAAGGCCAGGTAGGGGTTGGCCGATGGATCGGGGAAGCGCGCTTCGATGCGGCGGCCCTTGGGGTTGGCCACGTAAGGGATGCGGATCGAGGCCGAGCGGTTGCGGGCCGAGTAGGCCAGCTTCACAGGGGCTTCGAAGCCGGGCACCAGGCGCTTGTACGAGTTGGTGCCGGGGTTGGTGATGGCGTTCAGGGCACGGGCGTGCTTGATGATGCCGCCGATGTAGTACAGCGCGAAGTCCGACAGGCCGGCATAGCCGTCGCCAGCGAACAGGTTCTTGCCGTCCTTCCAGATGGACTGGTGCACGTGCATGCCGGAGCCGTTGTCGCCAGCGTAGGGCTTGGGCATGAAGGTGGCGGTCTTGCCGTAGGCGTTGGCCACGTTCCAGACCACGTACTTCAGGACCTGCGTCCAGTCAGCGCGCTCGACCAGCGTGCTGAACTTGGTGCCGATTTCGTTCTGACCAGCGCCAGCCACTTCATGGTGGAACACTTCGACGGGGATGCCCAGGGATTCGAGGATCAGGGACATCTCGGCGCGCATGTCTTGCGTGCTGTCGACCGGAGGCACGGGGAAGTAGCCGCCCTTGACGGTGGGACGGTGGCCGCGGTTGCCGCCTTCGAGCTTGGCGCCCGAGTTCCAGGGGGCTTCGTACTCTTCGATTTCGCTGAACACGCGGCCGGGTTCGTTGGACCAGCGCACGCCGTCGAAGATGAAGAATTCTGGCTCGGGACCGAAGTAGGCGGTGTCACCCAGGCCGGAGGCCTTCAGGTAGGCTTCAGCGCGCTTGGCGATGGAGCGGGGGTCGCGGTCATAGGCCTTGCCGTCACCGGGTTCGATCACGTCGCACTGCAGGAACAGCGTGGTTTCTTCGAAGAAGGGATCGATGTTGGCGGTGCTGGGGTCGGGCATGAGTTGCATGTCCGAGGCTTCGATACCCTTCCAGCCGGCCACGGAAGAGCCGTCAAATGCGTGGCCGGACGTGAACTTGTCTTCATCGAAGTGGGACACGGGCACGGTCACGTGCTGTTCCTTGCCACGGGTATCGGTAAAACGGAAGTCAACGAACTTGACTTCGTTTTCCTTCACCATCTTCATCACGTCTGCAACGGTCTTGGCCATCAGGTTCTCCTGGGTAAAGCGCTTGTTGAAAAAAGTATTTGCGAAATAAAAGCAGTTTGCGTGCCAGCCAAGTGCAGGCTTCGCACTATCTAGGAGCACCGGGCACCCTAAGGCCGCCCACCACCCCACGAAAGGCACCAAACAGGTGCAAGCAATGATTCCGCACCGGGCATCAAAGGTTACGCACCAATTCGGGGCCGCAATGCGCACCAAATTCGTGCAGACCCGCAATGAGGTCGTCCCACGCTGCAGGAACGACCGACGCAGGGCCTTTGACACCCAGTTCGATATGCCGCCCGTATTGTGGATGATCCACGCTGGGCAAACTGAACACCCGCACATCGGGATGCAGTTTTTCGATGCGCTCCATCAGCGGCGTCAGCGACGCTTCCATGGCGCCGTACACGACCACGGACTTTTCGGTCTGTGGCTGGCGGTTGAAGTGGTGGGCGTACCGCTGGTCCAGCACCCATTCGACCATGGGCCATGCCATGACCGGAAACCCGGGCACAAAGTGCACCGCCCCCTCGCCGGAACCGCCGCAGCTGAAACCGGGAATCTTGTTGTAGGGATTAGGAATGATGCTGGCCCCTTGCGGAAACATGCCCATGTTCAGCCGATGCACGTTGTCCGGACGGTCCGGCTCGAAGGGCGCCCCCTGCTCGCGGGCCACGTCCTGCATGCGCTCACGGATCAATGCTTCCGCCTGAGGGTGCAGCACCAGGGGCAGGCCCAGCGCGCGCGCAGCGCACTGTCGGGTGTGGTCGTCGGGCGTGGCGCCGATGCCGCCAAACGAAAACACCACGTCGGATGAAGCAAAGGCCCGCTCCAGCGCAGCGGTGATGCGCGCGGGCTGATCGCCCACGTAGTCGGCATACGAAAGGCTGAGGCCACGGGCGGCCAAAAGCTCGATCGACTTGGTCATGTGTTTGTCGGCCCGTTTGCCCGACAGGATTTCGTCGCCGACGATGATGAGACCTAATGATGGAATCATGGCTGAGAGGCTCCGGGCAACGAATCGGGAGCCGGCAATTCACGTGCAGGCGTGGCAGAGCCTGGAAGGCGGCTGTCAGGGGCAGCGCCCGCATCGCTGGCCGGCCCGGGCGACCCGCCCGCCCGCGCCCGCAGTTGCTGCAGCGCTGCCAGGCAATAGTGCGCAAACCACAGTGACGAGAACGCGAACACCACGGTGTAGATCCAGATCGCGACCGGAATCAGCACAAAGAAGGCCACCGCGAACACCGCAGCGGATGCCCAGACGATGCTGGGAGCCGCCCCCAGAAAGCCCGTGAGAATGCCGATGCCCAGCAAGCTGTTGCGGTGGCGGTGGAACAGCGCCATGCGCTCCTCCTTGCTGGCATGCTCGGCCAGCGCATCAAAGGCCATGACCCGGTAGGTCAGCCAGCCCCAAATCAGGGGCGGCAGGATCAGCACCAGCGGCGGCACCAGCCAGAGCGGAACGGACACCGCCAAGGCGACCAGCGCCAGCACCGTAGAGCCCAGCGACCATGCAATGCTGGCGGCGAACGACCCACCGCGCTTGCGCTCCAACGACGGGAAACGGCGCTGGGCCACCAGCTCCACGAGCGCAGGGGTCATCAGGACGGCCACGACAAGCAACGACAGAACCACCAGAACCGGCATCACCACGATCACCACCATCAGCGGGGCCATGACCGAAGTGACATCCCCAAGGCCCCACCCTTGCAGCCAACCCCAGAAACTGGCCAGCCAGTCCGATGCTTCGAGCAACGCGCGCATGCTGCGCACTGCAGCGTCCCAGTAAAAATAGCCCAGCGCCAACCCCAGGCCCGCCATCAGCAGCAACGGCAGCAGTGACATCGCCATCACGCGCGGGCGCAGGCAGTACGCGGCAGCCCGCCAGAATGAGTCAAAGAGAAGTCCCATGGGCGGCAAGCATACCGAAATGCCCCCCGCCCCTTGACCCGGGGACATCGGCGGCATGCGCAGGGCTGGGTTGATCGCATGAGTGCATGCACCGCTGCTCCGCAGCCCCCCACTCTTCATTGGCGGCAACAAGCACCCAGCGTCAGGCCTTGCCCACCAGCCGCAGAAAACCGCGCCACTGCTGTGACCAGAACCCCCGGCCGTAGTCACGCACCCGCCCGTCCGGCCCGGGCTCGACCTGGTCGCGAATGCCCGTGGGGTCATAGCGCTGTTCGAAATTGGCCGTGCGCATCAGCATGTCCCACCAGGGCAGCAGCACGCCAAAGTTGTGGCCGCCCAGCACGGTGCGGTATTGCCGTGTTGCACCATCGGCGCCGGCTCGCTCGGGCGTGATGGGCCGCAGGGTTTCATGCCCCAGGCCGATGCTGTGGTGCAGCCTGTGGAAGCGCGGGCTGACCCACAGGCGCTCGCCCCAGCGGCCGAACCAGATGCGCACGTTGGCGTGTTGAAAACTCTCGCTCAACTGCGTGATGGCCACGATGGCAATGAACTGGCCCGGGGCCACACCAATGAGCTGCGCAACCACCACCAAGAGGGTGTCGCGCAGCAAGTCGTCCAGAAGGTGATTGCGGTTGTCGCTCCACACCGTCATCTGCCGCTGGGCATGGTGCAGCGAATGCAACCGCCACCACCACTCCCACTGATGCTGCCCCCGGTGGATCCAGTAATCCACAAAGTCGAAGACCACCAGATACAGCAGCAGGCTGACCCAGGGCACATCGGTCACGCCCGGCCACAGGCCATCGAGCTGGAAGGTGCTGATGCCGGCCACACGCAGCGCCCCAAAGAAGTCGTCGGCCAGAGGATCGACGGCAAAAAACAGGCCCAGGCGAAATAAGCCCAGGCGGTGGATCAATGTGTAAAGAATGTCGGTGCGGATGGTGGCTCGGTCGGTGATGGGCTCCACCGGCCAAAGCCGCTGCAACGGCGCAATCACCGCCACGATCACCAACAGTTGAAGCACGCCGACGAGCAACCAGCCCGATGCTTCATAGCCTGTCTCCAGCACATTTCCCAGCCCGAGGTGGAACATGAGCGGCTGCACCACGCGCTCGAACAGCTGCTGCTGGATTCCATCAAACCAGTTGCCCAACCAGCCCATGGCCTATGTCCTCTTGAAGGTATTCAAATCTGCAGCCAACGCCCGCCGCCCAACCAGCGCGGTCCGCCATCGCCAGGCTGCGTGGCCGCGCTGATCGCATTGACGCCGCCGAACCCTCTGGGGTGATTTGCCTGTGCAACGCCATGGGCCTCTCAGCGATGGCGCTGTGCGGGAAGCTGGGACGGGTAGTCCGGGTGCTCGCGCAGCGTCTTGAAGCACAAACCGCGCGATTTGAGCCCCTCTATCAAGGGCTCCAGCACTGCGGGCGCCCACGGGTCCTTGCGCGACCAGATCCCCAGGTGTGCAAGCAGGATGTCGCCATCTCGCACATCCCGCAAGGCCTTGTTCAGCAAGGCTGCGTTGCTGAACCGGTCGCTGGGCAGCTCATCCCCCAAAAAACCTGCGGGAGACCAGCCCACATGCGCATAGCCGCACGACTGCGCCGCAGCCAGCAGCTGGGGCGAGGTCTTGCCGCCAGGCGCTCTGAAAAGCGGCAAAGGTGTTTTGCCCGTGACCTGTTTCAACCGGTCCGCGGCCTTGTCCAGCTCGCGGCAATACTTGGCGGCGGTCAGAACGAAGTCCTGGCCCGCGCGCGCGCCGGCTGACGGTCTCACGCGGAACGCCGGCTGTTGTGCAGAGCCCAGGTCGGCGCGCCAGTAGGTGTGATCCCAGGTGTGAGAAGCAAACTCGTGCCCTTCTGCCGCGCGCGCCCGCCACCACGGCGCCCAGTGGTCGCCCAGGCTGCCATCGCCCTCCTGGGTGCGCTCATTCGCCGCAAAAAACGTCGCACGCACATGCTGGCGGCGCAGCACATCTGCCACCAGCGGCGCCACGGCCATGTGACCTGTGTCCAGGGTCAGGTACACAGAGCCTTTGCATTGATTTTGGGCTCTAGCGCTTGCTGGCAAAGCGCTGATAGCTATAATTATAGGAGCAACAATGTGAAAGCAAAAAACCGGCAGCAGCATGCGTACACGCTGTCCCTGTTGCGAGCCTTGCTTGCCGGCCGTTCGATGAAACAAGTTCACCATCGCACTGCAACACCTTCCGCTACCTGGGCGCATGCTGCAGCGTCCAGACTCCGTGAGGGGATTTGCCCACAGTGACCTGACGCACCACCTTCTTGAGCTGGGTATCGACCACAGACAGCTTTCGCGCCCAGCGCGAGCTGACGTAGATATACCGGCCGTCGGCCGAAACCTCCATGCAATCCGGTCCTCCCGGTACCGGGTACGACTCGACCACCTGGTAGCTGACCATATCGATCTTGCTCACGGTATTGGCCACACGGTTGCTCACATACAGATGGCGGCCATCACCCGCCGCACGGAAAGCGTGGGCGCCGTTGCCCGTCTTGATCTTGTGGATGCTGGAAGGATGTCGGCCCGATACGTCGAACACTTCCACGCTGTCACTGCCCGTCAGGCCGACAAAAATCCTTTTGTCATCCGGCGAGCCGTACACGTCTGCGGGCATGGCTCCGGTTTTGATCCGCCAGCGGATGGTCTGCGTTGCGATGTCGATGGCCACCAGCTCGTCGCTGTCCTGCATCGTGACATACACCGTAGTACTCCGGCTGTCGATCCACAAATGGCTGGGGGTTCGGGACGTGGCCACGCGCTGCACCAACACCAGGTCCTTGCCATCCCAGCGATAGAAGTCCACATGGTTGAGGCGGTTCGCCGCGGTGATGAACCACTTCATGTCCGGAGAGAACCGGAGGTGGTAGGGGTCCACGATACCCCTTACCGTTCGCTGCACCTGGGCCGTGCGAGGGTCTACAAAGGTGAGCGTGTCGCCGAGCGCATTGGCCACGATGATCGACTTTTCATCGGGCGTGAGGTACAGATGGTGCGGCTCCTTGCCCGTCGGGATACGCGCTGTCTCTGTCCAGGTGACCGGATCAATGACGCTGACGTTGGCCTCGAGCGAATTGAGCACGAAAAGCGGCGGAACCGTCGCCCCGGCGCCGGGCCCCGACAACCACAGCGCCCCACACAGAAGCATCCCCAAACGCGCGATAGAAAAACTCTTCACAGAACGACTTTCAGCTAAGCCCGCCAGTTTATCCGCGCCGCTCCATGTCTACGTGCGCGCGCACGTAACAACCTCGGCTGCATTCCTGCGGTCGCACAGGCATCTTGTGGCGGTTGACTCGCCAACGGGCCGAGCGCCGCGCTATCCATCCACGCGAGAGAGGAGATCAAGCTCCTCGGGACCCAGCCACCTCCATCCCCCTGTAGGCAGGTCGGCAGGCAAATCGAGTCCCCCAATGCGGGAACGGTGCAGTCCTTCCACACGATTGCCAACTGCGGCGATCATGCGCTTGACCTGGTGGTACTTTCCCTCGGTGAGCGTCAGGTCCAAGCGGTGCGTGTCCCGCCTTTCGCAGGCCGCTGCGCGGACGGATTTCGGATCATCGTCGAGCACCACGCCCGCCAGCAGGCGCTCAATCTGGGAAGCATCGATCGGATGCTTCGTCGTCACCTGATATACCTTCGGCACATGCTTCTTGGGCGAGCTGAGACGGTGAATGAATTGCCCATCATCGCTGAGCAACAGCATCCCGGTGGTGTCCTGGTCCAGTCGGCCTACGGCCTGCACCCCTTGCACGGCGCTCTTGGTGGGCCGCTGGCGCAGTGGAGGTGGAAGCAGCGTGTAGATACTGGGATAGGTGGACGGCTTTTGCGAGCACTCCGTACCAGCGGGTTTGTTGAGCAGCACGTAAGCCTTCAGGTGGCATTGCCACTCGACCCCCTGCACCCTCAGAACCAGGCCGTGCAAGTCGAAATCAGCGGTCGCATCCTTGCAGATTTCGAACGAGGATTGCTGTACAGGGTCGCGAACTTCTACCCAACCTTGTTGAACCAGACCGGCACAAACGCGCCGCGTGCCGAACCCCTGGGAATACAAAATGTCCTGCAATTGCATTGATCGGCCTTTTTGCACGCGTCAACGTGCAGCAATGTGTTCTAGAAACCCATTTATCAAAAGCAAAAAACCCCAGCATTGTTTGAATGCTGGGGTTTTCTGGGCTGTAAGAGCCTGACGATGACCTACTTTCACACG
>NZ_JBMIRS010000049.1:0-3509 GCF_049198005.1 Paracidovorax sp. MALMAid1276
GGCTTTGCCGTGGTGGCCGGCGAGGTGCGCGGTCTGTCGCAGCGCAGCAGCGCTGCAGCGCGCGAGATCCGCGGCCTGATCGTGACGAGCGTGCAGGGCGTGGGGCGGGGCTCTGCGCTGGTGGCCCAGGCCGGTGAGCGCGTGGCCAACACCGTGCGGCACGTGAACCAGGTGGTGACGCTGATCAGCGAGATCCAGAATGCGGGCCACGAGCAGGCACGCGGCATCGCCCAGATCGGCGAGGCGGTGCGTCAGCTCGATGCGGCCACGCAGCAGAACGCGGCCCTGGTGGACGACAGCTCCTCGGCATCTTCCGGCGTGAAGAACCAGGTGCGGCGCCTGCTGGAGGTCATCCGCCAGTTCAGGTTGGCACCGGACGCCAGCGGCCCCGCACTGCGCCCTGCAGAACCCGAGCGGGAGGGTGAGGGCGGCGTGCCAGCACCCGCAGTGCCGGTGGCTCTGCCCGCAGCAGGCACCGTGCGCCAGCGGCTGTCGATGGCCGCGCGCTAGTCCACTGCAACCGGTTCACTGATCCCACTGCGCGCCTGGCTGCGGTGGGGTGGGTGCCACCCGCTCAGAGGCCTGGCGGGACGTCGAGCGAGGCGATCTGGTCGCGCCCGCGGTGCTTGGCCAGATACAGCGCCTGGTCGGCGCGGTCCAGAACGTCGCGCAGGCTGCGGTCGCTGGACCGGAGCGCGCTCACTCCCAGGCTGGTGGTGATGCGGTAGGTCTGGCCCGCACTGTCGCGCAGCTCCAGCGCGCGCACGCTGTGCAGGATGCGCGACGCGGCCTCCATGCCTTCGGTCAGCGTGGTCAGCGGCAGCAGCACGCCAAACTCTTCGCCACCCAGGCGGCCCACCGCGTCGCTCGCGCGCAGCTGGCTCTTGACGGCCTGTGCAAACGCAATGAGCGCACGGTCGCCTTCGAGGTGGCCAAACCGGTCATTGATGGATTTGAAATGGTCCAGGTCCAGCATCAGCAGCGTCAGCGGTTCGCCATTCGCGCGTGAGCGGGCATACACCTGTTCTGCGCCTTCCAGAAAGGCCCGGCGGTTGGCCATGCCGGTCAGCATGTCGGTGGTGGCAAGCCGCTGCAGTTCCCGCTCCAGGTTCTTGCGCTGCGTCACGTCGCGGTAGATGCCTTCCACGCCCGCAAAATTGCCCGCATGGTCATACAGCGCATGGCTGCTGATGGAGATGTCGATCACCGCCCCATCGCGCCGCACCATCTGGCCCGGGAAGTCCGAGACCTCCCCGTGCGCCATGATGGCCGCCTTGAAGGCATCGCGGTCCGTGCTGTGCGGGTAGTACGACTCGGCCGTGCGGCCCTCGATCTCGTGGGGCTCGTAGCCCAGCACCCGCCGCACCCCTGGCCCCACATGCTGCACCACCCCCTGCGCGTTGGTGCGGTAGTACACGTCCTGCATGTTGTCGAACAGGCGGCGAAAGTTCTGCTCGCTCTCCCGCAACTGCGACTGGATCTCGCTTTGGTGGGTCATGTCCAGCGCGCACATCAGCACGGCGGGCGCGCCGTCCCACTCCATGGACACGCTGCTGATCAGCACCATCAGCAGGTTGCCGCGGTCCGTGCGGATACGGAACTCGGCCGGCTTGTTGGGGCGGCCTGCCTGGCTGGGCACCACCACCTGTTCGATGCGGTGCGAGGAGCGCGCCTGGTCCATCGGGTGCACGAACTCCACCGGCCGCCGGCCGATCAGGCTGTCGGCGCTGGGCACCTCCAGCAGCTCGGCGCTGACGTGGTTGGCAAAGCGGATGACGCCGTCGTGTACAACGAGTACAGCCGCTGGCAGCATCTGCAGCAGATGGAGGTCAGGGGGCATTCGGCAAATAGGTAACCAAAAGTAAGCCGCCATTGTCGCACCGGTGCCTGCGCATGGGAATGCCGGTGGTGGAGAAGCGCCGACCGGATTTTGCAGCCTGGCGCAGGCACGCCCCCGGGCCGCTGAGCGTCTGCCCTTAGGCTAGCCGTTCAGGTTCGCGTGCGGGGCGGGGCTCCGGCAGGTGCGGCAGTGGCCGATAGGGATTCCGTGCCCGCAGCCGTCGCCGCAGCGGCAGCCGCGCGCAGCTTGTCCTTCTTGCTGGGCCGCTTGCCCTTGATGCCGCCGGAGCCTTGTTTGCCCGCTGCGGGCACCGGTGCGGCCGCCTGCTGCCGGGGCTCGAAGCCCGCGACGTGTTCGCGCGGCAGCGTCAGGTTCTGGCGCTTTTCGATCAGGCGGAAATGCGCCTCGGCATCGGCGGTCACAAAGCTCACGGCCACGCCACTGTGCCCGGCACGCCCTGTGCGGCCGATGCGGTGCACATAGTCCACGGCAGAGCGCGGCAGGTCGTAGTTGACCACGGCGGGCAATTGCGCGATGTCGATGCCCCGTGCCGCCAGGTCGGTGGTCACCACCACCTGCCAGCGCTCGTCCTTGAATTCCTGCAGCACCTGTTTGCGCGCGCCCTGGCTGAGGCCGCCATGAAAGGGCGACGCATAGATGCCGGCCTGGTACAGCTTTTCTGCCACGTGCTCTGCCGCGTATTGCGTGGCCACGAACACGAGCACGCGGGGCCAGCCATGCTCCGTGACCAGGTGGCGCAGCAGCTGGGTGCGGCGGCTGGCGTCGACGGCAATGGCGCGCTGCTCGATGGCCGGTTCGCTGCCGCTGGCATGGGGCAGCTCCACGGTCACGGGCTGGCTCAAGAGGCTGTCTGCCAGGGCCTGCACATCCGCCGCAAAGGTGGCCGAAAAGAACAGGTTCTGGCGGCGTGCCGGCAGCAGCGCCAGCACGCGCTGCAGCTCTTCGGCAAAGCCCAGGTCCAGCAGTCGGTCGGCCTCGTCCAGCACCAGGTGAGCCACGGCCGACAGCCGCAGCGCGTTGTGCTCCACCAGGTCCAGCAGGCGGCCCGGCGTGGCCACCACAACGTCTGCGCCGCCGCGCAGGCCCATCATCTGCGGGTTGATCGACACGCCGCCGAACACAACCGCCACCTTCACCGGCTGCTGCAGGTGCTGCGCCAGGCTGCGAATCACCTCGCCCACCTGGGCCGCAAGCTCCCGCGTGGGTACCAGCACCAGCGCACGCACCTGGCGCGGGCCGCGTGCGCCGGTGGCGCCCGCCTGCAGCAGCTGCAAGAGCGGCAGCGCAAACGCGGCCGTCTTGCCCGAGCCTGTCTGGGCGGCACCGCGCACGTCGGCCCCCGCCAGGATGGGCGGAATGGCCGCAGCCTGGATGGGCGTGGGCTCTGCAAAGCCGGCCTGGGCGGCAGCGTGGGCAAGGGCGGGCGAAAGACCGAGGGAGGCAAAGGGCATGGAGCAAGCGTGCGGGGCGAAAGGCCTGCATTGTCGCGCCTGGGATGGCCTGCACAACTCCCGGCGGTCGGTGGTAGCGCGGTGTCGGGCGGTCCGCCGCGGTGCTTTTCTTGCCAATGGGTGGGCGATTGGCTGCAAAAAAAGACGCCTTGCGGCCCATCCCGATCAGCACTACCACGCACTCGCGAGGGTTATGC
>NZ_JBMIRS010000064.1:0-25173 GCF_049198005.1 Paracidovorax sp. MALMAid1276
CTCACGCATCACTGCCATATTCTGGAAACCGGCAACGACAGCTACAGGTTCAAGAACAGCTCCGCACAGCAACCACCACAGACCACCAAGAAGGAGAAGGCGACCAAGAACTTATCCACAACGTGAGCGTGAAGTTCACGAACCAGGGTGGGTCAGATTGAGATGGAAATGGTGGGTTAGGTTTGCGTGGAAATCAACATCCCGGGCTTTGTCCTCAAGCTTCAGGGCTTCCAACAAGTTGCCTTGATTGCGATCGAATACAGGAAGTGGGACCGACAAACCGATGAGAGCCACATTGCGCTGTGTTTCGTTGCTGCGCTGAACACCAACGCTTACCGTAACGTCCGGCACTCTCTTGCTTTGCTCCAGTTCCGTTAAAGCACGGCGCCGATCAACCTCTAGCTGCGCACGCACGATTGCGGGGGCAGAAGAAACAAGTGACTGCAGATCTGCAAGACTTGGGAGCGTAGGCAATACGTCTGCCTTGCCATCCAGCGTGGCAAACGCCGTGCCCTTGTTCCCAAGCAAGGCGGACAAACGAGTCAGAGCATTGCGTTCCTCGCTCGCGGCCTGCGCCAACTCGACCCGCACGCCAGCTTCAGCCACCTTGGCTTTGGTTTCTTCCACAGGGGAAACTTTGCCCGCAGCCACTCTCTTGCCGACGGTGTCCGTGGACGATTTGGCGAGGCTTACGCTGTCTTTGGCCAGGGACAGTCGCTCTTTTGCGGTCAGCGCGTCAAAGTAGGCTGCCACAACATTGGCTCGCACCGTGGCTTTAAGCTCAGAGAGTTCTGCCTGAGCTTGCTCGCGCGCTTTTTCTGCAGCCTTTGTCCGGGCAGCCCGTTTCCCCCCCAATTCGAGGGGCAGATTCAGTTGCCAAGTCTGTGTCCGCGTTTGGGCGCGCGTATCCTCCAACGAGTAGGCCAGCTCAGGGTTGGGGCGGGCCCGACCTTGAAGAACCTGGCCCTCTGTCGCCTCATACTGGCGCGTCGCGGCGGCCACCTCCGGATTGCCCTCCATGGCGAGTGAAATGGCCTTGGAGAGGGACAACACGCTAGTAGACGCTGCAGAGGCTCCTTGAGAGGCAGCGTCTGAATTCGTCGGAGACAAGGGCGGCACGGCCCCTTGGGCAAACGCCCCGCCTGGCAGCGCCAGCAGCGCAAGAACAGCGCACGCAACCTCTGTGATTCTGCGGTGGCCGCGCCAGCCGTCCGACTTTGTTGGATCGAAAATACCCTTGAACATCCGATTCTCCAGTGATTTCTAAACACGAAGGAATCGGCGGGGCGGTGTCTGAAGTGCAACCAGACGACCGGTCAATCAAGGCTGCAAATGCAACCTAGCCTGCCCCTCAGGAGCAGATCGAGTGATTGAAGCGTGAAGAATGCCCCCGCCGATCAGGCGAGGGAGTGCCACTGAGGGCGTTCGGGAGGAGTCGGCGCCACCCCCGAAAACGGTGCAGCTACCTGAACCACGACATTGCCGTGCATGGCGGAGGTCACCTTGATGGGGGAGAAATGGGTCGCCCCGATACCCAAGCCATGGCAAAGGCAGCAGTCCACATCAAAAGTATCTGCTGCTTGGAGCCCTTGCTCTGCTTTGTTGGGCAAGTCAGCTGTTTCGTGCTTGTGCTCATGGTGACCCACATGCTGCGCCTGAGCAGAAGTCCGCTCATGCATGCAATAGCTTGCCACCGCAGCCCAGCTGAACTGGAACGGTAGCAACGCAAGCATAAAAACAGCTATCAAGCGGCTCATCATTTTGAGTCTAGCATGTGCCCAAGTCTGGCGAGTTACACGCAGCGTAACAAGGGCTACGCCGCAGAACTCACATGAATGCGATTAATCAAGGACTTCACAACTGCGGTGCCGCACCCACCGGGGAGGCCGAGGCGTGGCTATGGTGCGCTTCGTAGCGATCCGGGAAAACCTCATTGAGCGTGCGACCGTCTTCTCCATGAGCGACCATTTCGCCATCATGGATCGCTTGTACCAGTTCGAGCTTGACTTGCTCGCGGCTCTTGGTGACGACAGTGGCCGGAGCCGGATAGCGCAGAGGGGCCAGCTCGTTGAGCTTTGCTCCCGAGTCGCCGCCTGCCATGACGTCGCCTGTGCGAAGTGCCTCGGCCAACTCGGCCGTCACCTGCGCCCGGGTTTTGCCAGCGAGCATCTGAGCAGCTGGGTACTGGCCTGGGTTTTGCTCCCTCAAAGTCAGGCCTGACTCACCGGCCGCCAACATGTCGCCGTTGCGCTGTGCCTGCATCAGTTCGGCACGGACTTGCTCGCGTGTCTTGGAAGAGGTGTGCGGATCGGCTGCAAATGCAGGAGCAGAAGCCAGCGAGAGAACGATGAGGGCGGTCTTCAGGTTCATGATGAAAATTCCTTTGCGGTATCGATTGGGTTGATTTGGCGATGTGAATACGGGGACTTCCGGGAACTCAGGCACCCGGGAAAGACCGTAGCCTTTCAAGGCAACTGTGTGGCGTTGACCCAGCCGGCTTCGCCGCCCATGTCCCGCATACCGTCAGCGGTCACCGGCGCGCGTTTGGCCGCTTGAAGCTCTTGCTGTACTTGGTCACGTGTCTTCGTCAAGGTCGGTGCTTTGACCAGTGGATAGGTGGCTGGATAGCCTCGACTGATCCATTGCAGTGAGCCGTCCTTCTGGGCGGCCAGCACGGTGTTCTGCACGGTCTCGCGGCTCACCGTGTTGCCCAGGTGATCAGGTGCGAAGACCGCGCCTTCTTCCTGCACCGGGCTTGCGTGGTACGCGGACGAAGCGAAGGACGAGGTGGTGGCAGCCAGGCTGGCGATGATGAGTGCGGTGCGAACTTTCATTTCAAATCTCCTATAGCGCCGAGCGCCCGGTCTGGGCGGTTCGGATAGCGCGATAGTTGCGCTATGGGGAGAAGTCTAGAAATCAGGCATCTACTCACGCGTGGCCGTGAGATTACGTTTTTGACAGATTTACATCTGACGATGTGTGGCAGGTCGTCCGCAGGTGCCTTTGCCGCCCCATGTGTTGCCCTGACCATCTTGATACATGCCCACCGAGGGCACCGGCGCGCACGGTACGTAGAGCGCGCTGCATTGCTGCCCTCTCAAAGACGGGGCCGACCATTCGCCTCCCGCTTTGTCGGTGCGAGGCCGACATGCAGAAAATCACCGGAGGTCCTTCGTTATACCTGGAAGCCCACGTTCTGATGCCAGCGAGCCAAACTGGCCAAACTCGCCCCCAAGGCACTTACCGACAAGCCGTTCGAAAACGCAGCGAGGAACTCAGCAATGAGTTCGGGTGTTGCCGGTAGGAGCCCGCGCCATTCCGTCTTAAAGTGAAGCACCGCAGTTGCGTCACTGCGCTCGGTGCTCGGGCGTTGCGCGAATTCAAGATAGGGCTCGACGGTTCCAATTGTCTGCCCGCGCGACGGATGCTAACCGGCCAGTCTCGGGGACACCACCTGCGGCATCCTCGCGCAACCCAAGCGCGCGTGTCTCTCAGCGCGCCCTCAGATGTGCAGTGCCCGTTTTTCCACGTCCAGTGCGGCCTCGCGCAGGGCTTCGGGAAGCGTCGGATGGGCGTGGCAACACCTGGCAATGTCCTCGGACGATGCCTTGAACTCCATCGCGACCACTGCTTCGTGGATCAATGATCCGGCTTCCGGACCGATGATGTGGACCCCGAGGATCTCGTCAGTGGTGGCATGGGCCAGCACTTTCACCAGCCCAGCCGTATGCGCCTTGGCCTTCGCGCGGGCGCTGGCGCCGAACGGAAAGCGGCCCGCTTTGTACGGCGTACCCGCGCTCTTGAGTGCCTCCTCGGTCTGCCCAACGGATGCCACTTCGGGCGCTGTGTAGATCACAGACGGAATCGCGTTGTAGTTCACATGAGGCTTCTCCCCGGCCAGCATCTCCATGAGCGCGATTCCTTCCTCGGAGGCCTTGTGCGCCAACATCGCACCTCCGATGACGTCCCCGATCGCGTAGACACCGGGCGATTCGGTAGCGAATGTCTTCAAGTCCACGGGGATGAATCCTTTGGCGTCCGTCTTGAGGTTGACCGTATCCAGTGCCAAGCCGTCTGTGCAGGGCCTGCGGCCGACGCTCACGAGTACGGCATCGCATGAGAGAGGCTCCAGCGGCGCTGGGCCTGCATTCACCGCGGCAATGTCCACCTGCAGCGTTTCGGCTTCGTGACGCACCCCATTGACTTTCGTGGAGAGCATGAAGCCGAAGCCCGACTTGCTTAGGATCTTGAACAATTGCGTGGCCATTTCCGTGTCCAGGCCCGGTGTGATCCGGTCCAGGTACTCGACGACGGTGACCTTGGAGCCGAGGCGATGCCACACGGAACCCAATTCGAGGCCGATGTAGCCGCCCCCAATGACCACCAAGTGTTGGGGGATTTTTGGAAGGCTCAACGCGCCCGTGGACGAGACGACCCGCTCTTCATCGATCTGGACGCCGGGCACCATGCTCGGCGTGGAGCCCGTCGCGATCACGATGTGCCGGGCCGCGATATGTTGCTCGGCGCCGGACTCTCCCCGCACCACGATCCGCCCGGGGCCGTCCAGACGACCGTGGCCAAGCAGCCTCGTGATCTTGTGCTTGCCGAACAGGAAGTCGATGCCGCGACCCAATTCGTCCACTACGCCGTCTTTGTGCGCGAGCAGCTTGGGTAGGTCCAACGTCAAATCGCTGAAGGCGATGCCATGCTTGCCGAAAGCGGTACGCGCTTCCAGGTAGCGTTCGGAGGACTCCAGCAACGCCTTGGAGGGGATGCAGCCCACGTTCAAGCAGGTGCCTCCAAGCCGCGGGCGGTCCTCCACGCAAGCGACTCGCATCCCGAGCTGCGCTCCGCGGATGGCCGCCTGGTAACCGCCCGGGCCGCCGCCGATGATCACTACGTCAAATTCACTCATGCCTTGCTCCTTTTTCCCCTGTTTTGTATACGCGAATGAGGACGGATGTTCGCCTGAAAAACTGTCTTCCGAGGCATTGGTCTGCAGTTTTCGAAGGGATTTGGCCTGGGCGTTGACTCTCCACCCACTAGAGGTTTTCCAATTGTCGGCAGATCTATGTCTCGATCATTGAGAGTTTCCCTTGTTGTTGTCACCTTGGTAGCCTTTGCCTTCCTTGGTGTCCTCGTGCGCCAGCGAATGGAAGGCACAGTCGCGTCCACCGTCGGCGCAGGCTCGATTCAGCAGCCCGAAGCCGCAGAAAGTGTCGACCTGGGCGGGCAGAAGTTTCAGCGATGGGCGAAGCCACGCGACCTGCCGGACTTGCGTTTCTCCGACCCCGCAGGCAAGCCGACCAGCCTGAGGCAATGGCGCGGACAGGTCATCCTGCTGAACCTGTGGGCGACCTGGTGCCCTCCCTGCCTCGAGGAAATGCCCGCTTTAGACCGATTGCACGCGCGGCTGGGGAGCGAAAAGTTCGCTGTACTGACGCTAGCGCTTGACTCGCCGGCAAAGGCCGAAGCCTTTCTGCGGCAGATCAATGCCACCACGCTCCAGGCTTTCACGGATACCGAGGGGCGGGCATTGAGCACCCTGGCTGTGACCACGGTCCCTACGACGCTGTTGATCGACGCGCGGGGCCGTGAGATCGGCCGGCTATCGGGCGCTGCCGCCTGGGACCAAAAACCGGCCATCGAACTCATCCTGTTTCATTTGAAGGAGTCGTCCTGATTACCGTACAAGCGATTGCTACCCCTGGTGCTGCACGTGCCCTGCCTCATACCGCATGGACCTTGCTGCTGCTCGCATGGCTGGTCAGCCTGGCATCTACGCTCGGCAGTCTGTTCTTCAGCGAGGTGATGCATCTGCAGCCCTGCGTGCTGTGCTGGTACCAGCGGATCGGGATGTTTCCGCTGGTTGCCGTCTTGGGTGTCGGGGTGTACCGCCAGGACGCCGGAGCCGTGCTTTCAGGCTTGCTTCTTTCCGCCGCCGGCTGGTTGGCGGCCGGCTATCACTTCCTGCTGTACACGGGCTGGATTCCAGAAAATCTGCAGCCTTGCAGCAAGGGCATGTCTTGTGCGGACGTGGATCTGCGCCTGATCGGCTTCCTCACCATCCCGCTGATGTCATTGCTCGCCTTCACCTTGATCATTGGCCTGCTGGTCGCGGCGCATCGCCAGGGGGTACGCGCATGAACCGGCACAGCATCATGACCGCCAGCGCAGTCGCACTTGTGTTGGCTTTCGTGGCGGCGATGTTTGGCTACTCTTGGCTGGAGGAGCGGCGGCTGGTCGAACTGGCGGCCCAGCCGGATTCAATATTCGTTCGTCCCCATTCACCCACCTACGGTCCAGCGGCCGCAAAGGTGCGCATCGTCGAGTTCCTCGATCCCGCATGTGAAACCTGCCGGGCCTTCTATCCGCTGGTCAAGGACATCATCGATTCGAGCGGCGGCCGGGTGCAGCTGGTGGTGCGCTACACGCCGTTTCATTCTGGAGCGGATACCGCCGTTGCAGTGTATGCGCGCGGTGAACCCATCTTGAGATAGCCCGTTCGAGCAGGCATCGTGTGCACGATGGAGATCATGCACACTATGTCGAGCGAGGCGATCGCTCCAAACCCCAGGCGACGGAACTACAGCCCAGAGCTCAAGGCGCAGGTCGTGGCGCAGTGCCGAACGGACGGCGCTTCGATTGCGGCGGTAGCCTTGGCACACGGCATCAACGCCAACATCGTCCATCGCTGGCTGCGTGAGCACGCGGCGTCGCCACCCGCCAAACCGGTCAATCCGTTCATCGCGTTGAACCTGCCCCCGCCGCAGGTTGAGCAAGCCGCACCCGTTCGGTCGGCTCCTGGCGGCTGCGCTGACATTCGCGTCGAGATCCGGCGTGGCGCAGGCGTCGTGACGGTGAACTGGCCTGTCGAGGCGGCCGCCTCCTGCTCCGACTGGCTGCAGGATTGGCTCAGGTGACCCGCCCATGATCCGGATTGAGGCGGCCTGGCTGGCCACCACCCCACTGGACATGCGCGCCGGCACCGACACGGCACTGGCGCGGGTGATTGCCGTCTTTGGCGCTGCACACCCCCACCACGCCTATCTGTTCGCCAACAAACGCGCCAACCGCATCAAGATCCTGGTGCACGACGGCATCGGCATCTGGCTAGCCGCGCGCCGGCTGCACCAGGGCAAGTTCATCTGGCCCCTGGCTGGTGGCGCCAATCTGCAATTGCAACGCCAACAGCTTGATGCGCTGGTCATGGGCCTGCCCTGGCAGCGCCTGGCCGACGGCGGCGTCATCTCCGTGGTCTGACTGTCCCGCAGCCCTTGGCGTTTGCCAATTGGGGCACGCGCCAATGGCGTGCTTGGCTCGGCGCGGGCACAGTCATCACCATGGTGGTGGAGCCGCAATCCCTGGAGCATCTGAGCGCCGAGCAACTGCGCGAGATGACCGCGCGCCTGATGACACAACTGCGCCACCAGGGTGCGTTGCTGGAGAAGCTCACGCACGAGAACGCGCTTTTGAAGCGCATGAAGTTCGCCGCCCAGTCCGAGCGCTTCAACCCCGAACAAAAGAGCCTGCTGGAAGACGAGATCGAGGCCGACCTGGCGGCCGTGGCCAGCGAGATCGACGCGCTGCAGCAGGAGTTCGCAGCGACACCCCCGCAAGAGAAGAAGCAGCCCAAGCGTTTGCCGCTGCCCGCGAACCTGCCCCGGCGTGAGATCCGCCACGAGCCCGAATCCAGCACCTGCCGATGCGGCTGCCTGATGAGGCGCATTGGCGAGGACGTGGCCGAGAAGCTGGACTACGTGCCTGGGGTGTTCAGCGTGGAGCGCCACATCCGAGGGAAGTGGGCGTGTGCCCAGTGCGAAACCATCGTCCAGGCGCCGGTGGCCGCTCACATCATCGATAAGGGCATCCCCACCACCGGGCTGCTGGCCCAGGTGCTGGTGGCCAAGTACGCCGACCACCAACCCCTGTACCGCCAGGAAGCGATCTTTGGGCGTGCCGGTCTGGCCATCCCGAGATCGACCCTGGCACAGTGGGTAGGCACCTGCGGGGTTCGGTTGCAGCCGCTGGTGGATGCGCTCAAGGCCAAGCTGCTCCAGCACCGCGTGCTGCACGCCGACGAGACGCCGGTGCAGATGCTCAAGCCCGGCAACGGCAAGACGCACCGGGCTTACCTCTGGGCCTACGCCCCGGGGGCGTTTGAGGACATGAAGGCCGTGGTCTACGACTTCTGCGAGTCGCGCGCCGGTGACCATGCGCGGGCCTTCCTGGGTGACTGGCGGGGCAGCCTGACCTGTGACGACTTCAGCGGCTACAAGGCGCTGATCGCCAGTGGCGTAACGGAGGTCGGCTGCCTGGCGCATGCACGGCGCAAGTTCTTCGACCTGCACGCGGCCAACAAAAGCCAGATCGCCGAGTTCGCGCTGCAGCAGTTTGCCAAGGTCTACGACATCGAGCGTGAGGTCAAGGCACTCAGCGCCGACGAGCGCAAGGCCATGCGCCAGCGGCACACCCAGCCGGTGCTCGACGCGCTGCACCACTGGATGCTGCTGCAGCGCCAGAAGGTGCCCGAGGGATCGACGACGGCCAAGGCGCTGGACTACAGCCTGCGGCGCTGGGTGGCGCTCACCCGGTTCGTCGATGACGGGCAGCTACCGATCGACAACAACTGGATCGAGAACCAGATCCGGCCCATTGCCATCGGTCGCAACAACTGGCTGTTTGCCGGCAGTCTGCGCGCCGGCCAGAGGGCGGCAGCCGTCATGAGCTTGATCCAGTCAGCGCGCATGAATGGGCATGACCCGTATGCCTACCTCAACGACGTCCTCACACGGCTACCCACGCACAAGGCCAACCAGATCGAGGAACTGCTGCCGCATCGCTGGCAACCCGACGCCATCTGATCGTCAGCCACGGCCGCCGACAGCTGTCAACATGGGTTCGCCGCGCGCATACGTTGCAGTGATGGAAGCTGCGCGGCTGCAAAATCGGTTCTGGCCGGTGACCCGTCGGCTGCTGCGCGAGCAAGGCACCTGGGGGGCGGACCACAACCCTCGCCCTGAGTTGATCTGGGACATCCTCGACGGCACCGGCCTGGACCTGCGCCAGGCGCGCGAAGACGCGGCATCTGCAGCCGTGCGTGCCCGGCTGGAACAAGACCTTGCGGATGCCCGTACACTTGGTGTTACACGCACACCAGGGTTCTTCGTCAACGGCCGACCGCTCAAGCAGTTCGGCGCCGACGAGTTGAAGATCTTGGTGCGCAAGGAGATGGATCGTGCCTATCCACAAGGCGCAGTCGCACCGTGACTAGGCCCGGTTCACCTGTTCCACGCCGCGCGCTGCTGATCGCGGGGGGCGCTGCGCTCGCTGCCGGAGGGCTCGCGTTCTGGCTGCCCGGGCCAAGCCGTGAGTTCAAGAGCGTCGATATCACCGGTGCTGCCTATGCGCGCGATTTTTCGCTGGTCGATCATACCGGGCGAGCCCGGAAACTGAACGACTTTCGGGGCCACGTCGTCGCGGTGTTCTTCGGCTTCACCCAGTGCCCCGACGTGTGTCCGACGACCCTGAGCGAGATGACGCGCGTCAAGCAGCTCCTCGGAAGCGACGGAAACAAACTCCAGGTGATCTTCATCACCGTCGATCCACAGAGGGATACGCCCGAAGTGCTTCGCGCCTACATGCGCAACTTCGACCCGCAGCACTTGGCGCTGGTGCCGAACGAGAAGCAGCTTACCGAGGTGACGAAGGAATTCAAGATCCACTACAAGAAAATAGAGGGCAAGACGCCAACTGCCTATGCGATGGAGCACTCGGCGGTCACCTATATCTTCGATCCGCGCGGCCGTGTCAGGCTCTATGCCAGGTACGGCCTGGACCCCGAAGCACTGGCTTCGGATGTTCGCAAGCTGCTCAAGGAGGCATGACTCCAATGCGGCGGCAGCGCGCGCTGCTGGCCACGGGCTCACGACCCACGCGGTACAGCCAAAAGCTGGCATGACGCACCTGCGTGGCTGCCGTCTTGCATTGAAGGACATATCCGCCCCTAGCTGGCCTGATGCGGCCGAAGTTCGCGTTGTCACATTCTCACAGCTTTCGGCCGGGACTCGTGGCGGCCAACGGATGCGACAGTATTGGAAGCGGCGCAGGGCCGCCTGGGAGACAGTGTCAAACACCGACCTCCGATGACTCTTCCCTCAAAGCGAGCCGTAGCTGTGCAATCCTGAAAGGAACATGTTCACGCCGAGGAACGCGAACGTAGTCACCGCCAAACCAACGAGCGACCACCAAGCTGCGGCCGTGCCGCGTAGCCCTTTCATCAAACGCATGTGAAGCCACGCCGCATAGTTGAGCCAGACGATCAGCGCCCAGGTTTCTTTTGGATCCCAGCTCCAGTAACCGCCCCAGGCCTCCGCAGCCCACAGGGCGCCGAGCACCGTGGCGACGGTGAAGAACGCGAAGCCGACCGCGATGGACTTGTACATAACGTCATCGAGCACCTCCAGCGGTGGCAGCTGGCGCGAGATCCGTTGTCGGCCCATGAGGATGCCGGCAACGATCAGCGCCGACACGCCGAAGTAAATCGACCAGAAGGACCCACCGCCCGCGCCTTTGCGAAACACGATCGGCTCGAAGCAAAGCGCGACACCCAGCAGCCACAGTGGAGCAAGCTTGTACCACTTCGTCTCCGCGGCCTGCTGTTTGATCAGGTAGGCGAACGCCACCATCGCCGACAGCGCAAACGTGCCATAACCCACGAAGTTGGCCGGTACGTGCACCTTCATCCACCAGCTCTGCAGCGCCGGCACGAGCGGCTGGATTTCGTGTTGTTCGCGCGCGAGGGTGTACCAGAGCAAAAATCCCACCGCCGCGCTGACGATCAGCATCACGAAGGCGCCCATGGCTCGCGTCTCGTACCGGTCCTCGAAGTAGAGATAAAAGGCAGCGGTCATCCAGCAGAACAGGACGAATACCTCGTACAGGTTGCTCACTGGGATGTGGCCGATATCCGGCCCAATCAAGTAGCTCTCGTACCAGCGAACGAAGCTGCCGATCAGTCCCATGCCGATTGCGGCCCAGGTCATGCCGGTGCCTACGCGCTGCATGCCGCCCCGGCCCGACCCCGCGAGCGTCCCGATCCAATAGAAGGCCGTGCTCATGAAGAACAGGACACTCATCCAAAGAATGGCCGACTGACTGGAGAAGAAGTACTTCAACCAAAAGGCGGTCTCGGCCCGCTCCAGCGTGCCACCATAGGAGACGACTGCCATGACTGAGATGCCCGCCACGGCCAGCATCAGGACTCGAAGAGGCTTCCAGAACCAACCGATCCAGATGGCGGCAGGGATGCAGCCGGCCAGGATGGCCTTTTCGTAAGGGTCCATGAAGGCGCCATACCGCAGCAGAGCAATCCCGCCGCCGACAAGCGCAGCGATCGCGAAGAACCAGTCGAACCATGTGCGGCCGACGAAGTATCCCTCGTTGAGGGTCAGGGTGAGCGTCTTGGCGTTCATCTCAGGAATGCGATTGCAACGAGGCGCTCAGCGCGCCTTCTTGGCCGAAGCCACGAGGTGCTCGGCCACCAGCAGCGACCGTTCATTTGTGCCTGCCATGGAGCCCGAGGTGAGCCATCTCCCGTCGATCCCGAGCGAGGGTGTGCCTTCGATGTCATAGCCTCTGGCCAGCGCGGTGGCCTGCTTTACTTTGGCCGTGGTTCCGAATGACGCCATGGTGTCCACCAGGCGCTTGCCGTCCGTTCCATGCTTAGCGGCGAAAGCGGCAATCTCCGCCGCCGAAGCCAGCTTCTGACGTTCCCCGTGCATCGCGTGGAAAACCTTGGGATGCAGCTGCTCGACCAGGCCCATGGCCTCGATGGCGAAATACAGCTCCTGGTGGATGACCAGTTCCTCGCGGAACGCGACCGGGATTCGCCGGAAGAGAACATCGCGCGGCAGCTTCTTCTGCCAGGCGTCGATGGCGGGCTCGAACGCGTTGCAGTGCGAACAGCTATAGGCGAAGAACTCCAGCACTTCCACCTGCCTGGCGTCCTTGGTTGGTTGCCGCGGCGAGACATCCAGGAAATGCCTGCCTGGCAAGAACTGCTGCTGGGCCCGCGCAGCAGTGTGGGCGCCGAGGATCATCGGGATGGCAGCGAGGGTGCAGAAGGTGCGTCGTTTCATGGGAGTCATAGCCGAATGGTTGGATGAATACGCTCAGCTCTCGGCGAGCAGTTGGTCGATGAGTCGATGGAGTTCGGCGAAATCAGGCTTGCCCACGAAGCGCTTGACGATCTCACCACGCTTGTTGACGAGGAAGGTGGTCGGCGTGAGCTTGACATCGCCCCACGCCTGGGCCACCACCCCGGTGTTATCGATGGCGACGGCGAACGGCAGCTTGCGCGTCTGCGCGAAATTGACGACGTACGTTGGCGGGTCGTAGCTCATGGCAACGGCAATCGTCTCGTACCCTCGGCCGCGAAACTTCTGGTGGGTGCTGACCAACAAAGGCATCTCCGCGACGCAAGTGCTGCAACTGGTGGCCCAAAAGTTGATCAACGCCACCTTGCCGCGCAGGTCGGACGTGGTTCGGGATGAACCGTCCAGCAGCGTGAACGTGGTCTGCGGCGCGGCCGAAGAATTCATGCAGCCGGTCAGAAACATGGCGACTGCGACGATGGCGAGCAGTAATCGGATCATGGAAAACCCGCCCTTGTGGCAAGCGCCACACGGCTCAGGGAGAGAAGGACGAGGGTGAGCATGACGGTTGTCACAATGCCGAACGCGCGGCCCGCCGCGCCTCGCCGAACCCTCGGTAGAAGCTGCTCCCGATGGGGAGAAAAGCTTGTTTTGCAGAAGGGCGATCTTGACCTTGAGGGATGCGGTGGGCACGCCGCGCACAGGAGCAACGATTTGAACGCTGCATCCTCGGATGCTTTGGACTGCCTGCTTCAAGTCGATTTCGTGCGCAGTGGCCATATCAGTAGGGGTTGCCTGTTCAGCGAGCCTCTTTGGGGGCCGGCTGTTTGTCCGCGCTCATCAGCGACAGCAGCACCAGCGCGATCGCTCCGCCAACGATCGCCGTATCGGCGATATTAAACGCTGGCCAGTGCCAGCCGCCCGCGTGGAAGTCCAGGTAATCAATAACCTGCCCGCGTATGGCGCGGTCAAAGGCGTTGCCGAGCGCACCGCCCAGGATGAGGCTGTAAGAGAGCGCCTCCAGCCTGCGCAGCGGGCGTGACAGCAACCGTATGAGCCACAACGAGGCTCCGAGCGCGATCGCAAGGAAGAACCATCGCTGCCAGCCTCCGGCGCCTGCTAAGAAGCTGAAAGCGGCACCGGGATTGAGCACGTGGACCAAGTTAAAGAAGCCCGTGACCTCGAAAGCCCACCCCAAAGGCCAGGCGACATCGATATAAGTCTTTGCGGCTTGATCACCCACGAATACGACGGACGCCAAAGAATACCAATGTGCTTTGCGATAGGAATAGTTCATTGCTTCATTTCGGTTCGGAAATCTATCGGCTGGGCCCGCGACCGTCGTAGTGCAAGGCGTTGCGAGCACGGGGTGATGCAGGCTACACAGGCCCAACCCAACAAATACCCTGCGACCACATCGACCGGGAAGTGAGCACCCAGCACCACGCGCGACCAGCCCACTGCCGCTCCTAACACCAACAGGCCAATCCGGCTGTATCTGCGCAGCAGAGGCCAAAGCGCAGAGATCAGGACGCCAATGTAGACCGCGTGGCCGCTGGGCAACGTGTAGCGGCTGTCGGGAGCCGAAGTAGCTCGGTAGACCCCCGCGCCTAACTCGACGAACGGGCGTGGAAGCGCAAACACAGCCTTGGCAAGGGCTGCGGCGGCCAGCGCAAGTCCCAATCCAAACATGAACTTGCACAACCCCACTGCGACGAGAGGTTTCGCATGCGGAACCTGCACTCGCGCCCAGAACAGCATCAGGATCACAACCGTCGGCGCGCCCCAGTAACTGCCCACCGCGCTCAACAACTCGGGCACCCACACTAGGCCGTTCGGCCAGAGGCGCTGAGTGGCGAGCAGAAGATACGTGTTGGCACCGCCCCAGTCATACAGCCAGTGTCCGAGCCACTGCGTAGCGGTGTCAGGCCCCTGCATGTCGTGACATCACGCCTTGAGCTTCAACAGACGCAGCCCGTTGAAGACGACCAACAGGCTAGCACCCATGTCCGCGAACACGGCCATCCACATGGTTGCGTGTCCGGTGAATGTGAGCGCAAGGAACACGGCCTTGATGCCCAACGCCAGCACGATGTTTTGCGTGAGGATGGCGGCCGTGCTGCGTGACAACCGGATGAAGGTGGGAATCTTGCGCAGATCGTCGTCCATCAGAGCAACGTCCGCCGTTTCGATGGCAGTGTCTGTACCCGCAGCACCCATGGCGAACCCGATGTCCGCGCGCGCCAGCGCAGGCGAGTCGTTAATGCCGTCGCCCACCATGCCGACCTGGCCTTCGCCGCCTACAAGGCTTTCAATGGTCTTGAGCTTGTCCTCAGGAAGCTGGGCGCCGCGCGCTTCGGAGATCCCGACCTGTGCCGCGATCGCCTGTGCCGTGTGCTGGTTGTCGCCGGTCAGCATGAGGGTGCGCACGCCCAGGGCCTGAAGGTCCGCCACGGCTTCACGACTGGTTTCCTTCACCGTATCGGCCACCGCGAACAACCCGAGGACCGACACGTCGTCCATCAAAAGCACGGCAGTCTTGCCTTGGCGCTCAAGCGCCTCAAGTTGGGATTGCAGTGCCGCCTCGCTCAAGCCGCGCTCCTGCACCAATCTGTGGTTGCCCATATGCAGCACGCGGCCTTCAACGCGCCCTCGAACACCGCGTCCGGGCAGCGCTGCGAAGTCGTTCACTTCGAGCAACGGAACGCCGTCACGATCCGCCTTGCGAGCAATCGCCTGCGAGACGGGGTGGTCCGAGCGCGCGGCCAAGCTGGCAGCCCATGCTGCGACATCCCCACTACCCAGCCGCACGAAGTCGGTCTGTTCGGGTTTGCCATGGGTGAGCGTGCCGGTCTTGTCCAGCGCCAACGCCTTGAGCTTGCGTCCTCCCTCCAGGTAGACGCCGCCTTTGATGAGGATGCCGCGGCGAGCGGCAGCGGCCAAGCCGCTGACGATGGTCACGGGCGTAGAGATCACCAGCGCGCAGGGGCAGGCGATCACCAGCAGCACCAGGGCCTTGTAGATCCAATCGAACCAGGCGCCGCCGAAAGCGAGCGGAGGAACCACGGCCACCAGCACCGCGACCGCGAACACCGCTGGCGTGTAGACGCGGGCGAACTGATCCACGAACCTTTGCGTGGGTGCGCGGCTGCCCTGGGCAGACTCCACCGCATGGATGATGCGCGCAAGCGTTGAATCACCGGCGCCCGCAGTCACCTTGTACTCAAACGAACCGGTCTCGTTGATGGTGCCGGCGAACACCTGGTCGCCTTCAGCCTTCTCGACAGGCAGGCTCTCCCCGGTGATAGGCGCCTGGTTGATGGTCGAGCGGCCTGCGCTGATGACGCCGTCCAGGGCAATCCGCTCGCCAGGCCGGACCCGCACAAGACTGCCTTTGGTAACCGATTTGGCTGTCACTTCCATCCAGTTCCCATTTGCCTGCTGCACGGTCGCGGTTTCCGGCGCGAGGTCCATCAGGCCGCGGATTGCATTGCGCGCGCGATCCAGCGACTTCGCTTCGATCACCTCGGCGAGCGCGAAGAGGAACATCACCATGGCCGCCTCGGGCCAGTGGCCGATCGCCATCCCGCCCGTGACCGCGATGGACATGAGGGCGTTCATGTTCAGGTTGAAGTTCTTCAGAGCGATCCAGCCCTTCTTGTAGGTGCTGAGACCGCCTGTGAAGATGGAGACCAGCGCAAGTACCACCACCGCCCAGTGGTTTCCGTCGTTGGCCCAGTACACCCCCTCCGCAAGCACGGCAGCAATGCCGGACACTGCCATTGGCCACCATGGAGTCTTGGGTGCAGGTGCCGTCTGGTCACGAGGTTCGTCCGTCTTCTGCACCTCGGTTTCCATGCCCAGCGACTCGATCGCCTCAACGATGGTCTTGATCGCATCGGGCGCATGACGTACGGCGAGGGTACGCTGCATCAGGTTGAAGTCCAAGCCCTGCACGCCGGGCATACCCTGTAGTTTTCCTCGGATCAACCCCTCTTCAGTAGGACAGTCCATCTTGCCAATTCGCAGCACCGTGGTGCTGGCTTGCAGGCCTTGCCGCTCAGCCCGCATCCCGATGGATGCCAGCGCCTTCTCGATAGGTTCGGTGGAAGCAAGTGTGTGTTGCACGCCCAGCACGCGTTGCATCAGGTTGAAGTCCAGCGCATTTATGCCTGGCTCCTTGCCCAACCGGTCACGGATCAGCGCTTCTTCTGTCGGGCAGTCCATGTTCTCGATGCGATACGTCACCCGCTCTCCTGACGCAGCAGAGGAAGAGGTTGCGGCGGACTGGGCTGGCGAGACTTGGGAGGATACGGCGGCTACCGCCGTATCCTCAGCAGAACACCGCTCCTTCGCGTGCATGCCAATCGATGCGAGGACCTGCTCCATCTGCGTGCGCGCCTCGGCAACGTGTTTTACTGCCAGAGTGCGTTCACGCAGGTCGAAGTCCAGATCCTGCACTCCCTGGACCCCGCCCAAGCGCGAGCGAATTAGCTTTTCCTCGCTCGGGCAGTCCATGTTCTCGATGCGGTAGATCGTTAGGACTACTTCATCCCGGACAGCCTGCGCCTTCATGCCCACGGCGTTGAGGGACCGCTCAAGCATGTCGGCGATGACGTCGCTGTGGTGCACTGTCAATTTGCGATGAGCAAGATCGAACTCCAGCCGCTGGACGCCGGGCATACCTTCCAGCGTGCGCCGCACCAGGGCTTCCTCATTGCGGCAGTCCATGTTGCTCACATGGAAGACAGTGGTTTCAATGGCGGGCTGCACCGTGCCGCAGCCCGCCTGCTGGCTGGAGCAGCCGCAGGAACTCGATTGGTCTTGGTTCATGGAATGGCTCTGTTAGGAAAGGGTTTTTGCCTTGTGGTGTCATTGGACACCCTCTAGCTGATGTAGAATCAAGGCTTTTGCGGGGGTAGACCATGCTGCGAATCGGGGAACTGGCAAAGAAAGCGGATTGCCTGGTGCAGACCATTCGCTTTTACGAATCCGAAGGCTTGCTGCATGAGCCCGCGCGCAGCGAGGGCAACTTTCGGCTATACGAGGATGTCCATCTGCAACGGCTGCTGTTCATTCGACGCTGCCGGGCCAAGGATATGACGCTGGAGGAGATTCGCCAGCTATTGAATTTTCGAGATCATCCCGAGCTGGATTGTGCCGAAGTGAACACACTAGTCGATTCTCACATCGTGCAAGTGCGCGTCAAGATGAAGGAACTTCGGGAGTTGGAGCGCGAGTTGCTGAATTTGCGCCGCACCTGCGATAGCGCTCGCACTGTCCGCGAATGCGGGATTCTCAATAGCCTCGCCGAGACAGCTTGAGGTGTATGTGCCGCGTCGCGAAGAGTGTATGGCTGCCACAAGGAACTACTCCAGGTTGATGAGGACTTGGACCTCGATGCTTTTAAGTCGGTTGCCGTCGAGACTTCACTCCTGGCGCCGGAGAGATACCGGGTCCAGTTCGTGCGGCCAAGTGCCGTGTTCCAGGACACAAAATCTAGCCGTGCCGACGTTCTGCGGCGGCGTTCGACCGAGGGCATGACCAACTGGCGCCAAGGCAATCCGTATCAATTGAGCTAGAGCTTCCTGAACATTGCGTGTCCTCCAGGCCAAGCCGAGCATGGCGACGTGGCTGCGCAGATGCAGGCTTAGGTAGGGCTGCGACACGATGTGGCCGAGTTCGAGCGCGCGCCAAGCCGCCCCCAGATTGCCCTCAACTTCGCAAGAAACCGCCAGCTTGGTCTCCCGCTGGAACGCGGATCGGGCCAAAGCGAGCGCGGCGGTAGTTTCCGGGGCGGGGATGTGGAACGGATACATCAATTGGGCTCCGCAGTTCATTGGGAAGATGGCCTCTTTCGAGCCCACCTCGTCGGCGCCCAGCTTTTGCTTGGGCAGACGGAAGGTACCGAACAGGTGGTCCCATATCATCCAGAACTCCCCGAAGTTGACTTGGGCGTCTTCATACTGGTGCCAGCGGTGGACTTCTGCCGCGCCAAGCACAAAGCGCAGCGGCCCAACCCGGTAGTCCAGGTTGGAATGCTGGAACGCCAGATGCACGGCCAGAAGGCCCAGCCAGGTGCCCACGGCCAGAGCCGGCGCGCCTATCAGGACCACAGCAACCAAGCCCGGAGCGGCCATCATCCCGGCATGCAAAGGATGGCGCCGTTCGCCGTTGAGCCAGTAAAGGCGTTCGGAACTGTGATGAATGGCGTGGAAACACCAAAGCCAAGTAACTCGATGGCTGAGCCAGTGCACGCTGTACAAACTGAAGTCGAGAACCACGCCAACGGCAAACGCTTGTGCCCACAAGGGCCATTGATCCAGCCAAGCGGTCCCCGACGGCCACATCGACGCCAGAGCCGCGACGATGCCATGGACCGCCAGCAGCATCGCCAGGTTCTCCACTGCGTAGATCACGTCACACACCCTGTCACCGTGGTCCCACTTCCAGGCCGCGTGAAAGGGCAGTTTCCGCTCCAGCAGCGCGACGATGGCCAGCGCTGCAGCGACTATCAGCGGCACTGTCGGGAAGTACGGCCACCCAGCAGCCAGACCGCCGAAAAGTACCACGGCCGTCGCCCCAACAACCAGCGGATAGCTCCCGTAGCGAACGGCAGCGTCTATGAGTGGCAATTCTCTCGTGTTCATTTCTGTCTCCAGAAAGCTCCGGCGAGCATTGGAAACCCTCTAGTAGAAGTAGAGTCAAGCGAGAGATGTAGAACCCTCCCGCAACTCCAGGCTGCTGTCTGTTTTGCATTGAGGAGCACGTATAGTCCGGCTAGACGGTGCGCATCCCGCCACCGCATCTACCCCTTGATTCATGTTTGCGCGCCTTGCCTTGATCTCCACCACTCTCCTCACGCTTTTGCTCTTGTTGTGCAGTGGTGTGGCATGGGCTCAAGGTGGGGGCAAAAGTGTGGTGGTGACCGAACGCACTCGCGCCGAGTTGCTGGCCCATGCGCCTGATGGTGTGGAGCCCGGCAAACCCGTGTGGGTTGGCCTGCAGCTCGCGCACCAACCCGAGTGGCATTCGTACTGGAAGAACTCGGGCGACTCGGGCCTGCCTACCCGCCTCGAATGGGATTTGCCGGCGGGTGTGAGTGCCGGTGAGATTGCCTGGCCGGTTCCGCGCAAATATCCGATCGGTACGCTGATCAACTACGGCTACGAGCATACGGTGCTGCTGCCGGTGCCGCTCACTATCGCGCCCGACTTCAAGCCCTCGCTGGTCGGCGCAGCGCTGGTCGTCAAGCTCAAGGCACGCTGGCTGGTCTGCCGTAAGGAGTGTGTCCCAGAGGAGGGGGAGTTCTCTCTTTCCATTCCTGCCAGGAGCGCGACGGCCTTGCACGGTTCCGCGTTTAAGGCGAGCTTCGCCGCACAGCCAAAAGAGCTGGCGGGACCGGCATTTGTGACCATCGAGGGCGCTGCCTTGCGGCTTCAGGTACGCGGATTGCCCGCAGCGCTCAAAGGAAAGCCTCTGGAGTTTTTCCCTGAAACCGCGGAGGTGATCGAGACTTCAGCACAATGGACCCAAGCATGGGATGGCGAGGTGTGGACGGCTCGGGTTCCCCTGTCGCCTCAGCGCAGTCACAGTCCGCAGGTGATGCCTATTGTGCTCACTCACGGAAACGATGGCTGGAGCATCGACGCGCAAGTGCAAGGAGCCTGGCCTGCGGTCAGCGCTGCGACCACTATCTCGCCGGCTCTGCAGGAGGCTCTGCGCAACAACGCAGCGGCTGCGGCTTCAGGCAGCAGACTCACGCTCTGGGCCGCATTGCTGAGTGCTCTGCTCGGCGGCCTGATACTCAACCTGATGCCTTGCGTCTTCCCGGTGCTTGCGATTAAGGTGTTTGGCTTTACCCAACATGCTACAAGCCAGCGCGCACGTCGCCTGGACGGGACGGCGTATGCCGTCGGCGTCGTTGCGTCATTCGCGGCTCTGGGCTTGCTCGTCGTAGGGCTTCGCGGGGCAGGACAACAGCTAGGATGGGGTTTTCAGTTGCAACTTCCTGGAGTCGTCGCGACGCTGGCCGTGCTGTTCACACTGATCGGCCTGAACCTGGCTGGAATGTTCGAGTTTCGCCAACTTCTCCCCTCGCGCATAGCGTCGCTGCAGAGCAGCCACCCCATACTGAACTCCTTGCTCTCCGGTGTTCTTGCGGTGGTGGTGGCCTCTCCTTGCACCGCGCCGTTCATGGGCGCGGCGCTGGGGTTCGCAATAGGACTGCCTGCCGCGCAAGCATTGTTGATCTTTGCGGCGCTGGGGTTAGGTATGTCCTTGCCGTATCTCGTGGCCAGTTGGGTGCCGGCCGTTTCGCGCCTGCTGCCGCGCCCTGGCCCCTGGATGGTCACGTTTCGCAAGCTGATGGCCTACCCCATGTTTGCCGCAGTCGCATGGCTTGCCTGGGTGCTGGGACAGCAAAGTGGGATCGATGCGGTAAGCGCGCTCTTGGTACTGCTGATCGCCACGGCAATGCTTGTATGGAGCTTAGGCCTGTCTGGTCAAGCGCGACTGGTCGTAGGCATGATCGCTCTGGCCTGGACGACGGGATTTGTTTGGTTGCTTGCTGGGCAGATCGCTAGCGGGCGGCCGGAACGCTCGGTTGTAGTAAGAGACGTGGACTGGCAGGCCTGGGAGCCGGGCCGTGTGGAAAAACTGCTGGCCAACGGGCAACCGGTGTTTGTCGATTTCACTGCGGCGTGGTGCGTCACGTGTCAGTACAACAAGAAGACAGTGCTGCAGGATCCTAAGGTGCTGGCCGATCTAGCCGCCAGAGGAGTTGTGCTGCTGAGGGCCGACTGGACACTGCGCGATCCCGCCATCACAGCAGCGTTGGCATCTCTCGGACGCAACGGCGTTCCGCTGTATGTTCTTTATCTCCGTGACGCTGCGCCACGGGTTTTGTCAGAAATCCTGGACGCGACCGAGTTGCGCGGGGCGCTCTCGCAGATCCCTTTGACAGCGTCCCGGTCAACGTCGCTATAGGTCACTATAGAGTGAAGGAGCGGGTAATGGCAGAAACTGATGACGACGAACTGGGCGGCCTCGATGCGAGTAACGCGACGGACCGCAAAATCCTGTTGACGGTGCTGCTTATCAACCTAGGGCAATCCGCCGCTGGCATTGGATTTGGGGTTTGGGCCTCGTCCACGGCATTGATGGGCGCAGGCCTCGACAACCTTGCTGACGCTTCTGTGTATGCCGTCAGCTTGTACGCGGTTGGGCGGGCGGCATTGGTGAAGGTCCGGGCGGCACGCCTTTCAGGCCTGCTTCTGATTGGTCTTGCCGTTCTACTACTGGTGGAGGTTCTGCGCCGCTTCTCCGGCGGCGAGGCGCCTGTGGGCCCGGCGATGATGGCGATGGCCGCCGCCAACGCAGCTTTGAACCTGATCTGCCTGCGGTTACTACGACGCCATCGCGGCGACGACGTGAACTTTAAGGCCTCTGCCATCTTCACAAGCAACGACTCCATCGTCAATGGGGCCATCGTGCTTTCCGGAATCTTGGTCATGTGGTTGGGGTCCAACATCCCAGACCTCATCCTCGGCGTTGTTGTAGCTGGTATCGCTGCGAATGGCGGGCGCGAAATCCTGCGGGAGGCAGCGGAAACTGCGGTGCGTAAAGGCACATCGCAAGACGTGCACTGAACCGCCTGATTGACTGTCGGTGACTAAGGAGATATGCCATGCGCATACTCTGGATCTTGATGGGGTCTTGCACCCAGAGCATTGCCACGAGTCCAGGCATTTCTGCCGCCTACCTATCCTGGAAAATGCGTTACGGCATCTGCCAGAGGGCTAAGTAGGGATCAACAGTACTTGGCGTCTGGAACAATCCAGTGAGGCTCTACTGCAAGTTCTCTCCTGACATTGTCGCCATGATTGCAGGCGTCACCCCCAAATACTGCGATCTAACGGACATCTCCAATACGCTGGTTGGGTAACCTCAGGCTCGGCAGCAATCGGGCGTGAACATGGACTTGAGTTGTATCCAATAGCCCGCATGCGCTGGGTAATCCTTGGTGGACGAGAACAGCCCGACCTGCGCCGGATCGTTCTGTCCTGGCTGGTATCGGAAGGTGCCGAAGACCTGGTCCCAGAGGATGAACGCGCTCCCGAAGTTCGCATCGGCCTCGGCGCTTTCTGTGGAGTGGTGCCAGCGGTGCAGTTCGTTGGTGCTGAAGACGTAGTTGGCCCAGCCACTGCGCAGGTCCAGGTTTGCATGCTGGAGCATCAATACCGGCTGGGACACCGCCAGATAGGCCAGGATCGCTTCGGCAGAGAACCCGAGCAGCATGGCCGGCAGCATGGACAACGCGAAGTTGACCACATGGTTGAGGGGGTGAAACCGCAGGTTGTTGAGCGCGTAAAGACGCCTGCTGCTGTGGTGCATCGCATGCAGCCACCACAGAGAGCGGACCTCATGGTGCAGCCGATGGGACCCGTATTTTCCCAGCTCGATCAGAAGCGCCGCCAGGACGACCTGCAGCCCAAACGGCAGGCCCTGCAGCCCTCCCGAGCCTTCGGCTCCGCTGTGCCCGTACACCGCCACCATGGCCAGGGCACCCAGCAGCTTGAGCAGCGGCTCCACCACGGCCACCATCGTGGCAGCGCTGGCCCAGTCCGTGGCAGCATCGCCAGTGGATCGGTTCCAGGCGGCGCGGTAGGGAAAGTAGCGCTCCAACACGCTGGCCAGCAGCAACGTCGTTGCAGAGAGCGCGAACACCGCGATTTCCAGAGGGCCGCCGGCATGGTGAACGGCAGCAAAAATGCCCACATTGGCCGCAGCGACCAGGACGAAGAGATGGCGGGAAAGAAAAAAGGGCATGTTCGATCCGTCCCTGTCGAAGTTGGGAAGCTCAGGATTCATACCAGCCTTTGGATGAGTTCACGACCTTGACCACCAGCAGCATGACCGGCACCTCGATGAGCACGCCGACCACGGTGGCGAGTGCTGCCCCCGAATGAAACCCGAACAGGCTGATGGCGGTGGCCACGGCCAGCTCGAAGAAGTTGGACGCACCGATCAATGCCGAGGGACAGGCAATCGCATGCTTCTCTCCAAACAGCCGGTTGAGCCAGTAGGCCAGCGCCGAGTTGAAGAACACCTGGATCAGGATGGGCACGGCCAGCAATGCGATGACCACGGGTTGCCGCAGGAGGGCCTCGCCCTGAAATGCGAACAGCAGCACCAGGGTGAGCAGCAGCGCGGCAATGGACCAGGGGCCGATGCGCTGCAACGAGGCATCGAACGTGGCCTGGCCCCGCGCCAGCAGAATACGCCGCAGCCACTGGGCCAGCACCACCGGGATGACGATGTACAGCACCACCGAAGTGAGCAGCGTGTCCCAAGGGACCGTGATGGCCGACAGGCCCAGCAGGAAAGCCACGAGCGGCGCGAACGCCACGATCATGATGCTGTCGTTCAGCGCCACCTGGGACAGCGTGAACAGCGGGTCGCCTCCGGTCAGGCGGCTCCACACGAACACCATGGCCGTGCATGGGGCGGCGGCCAGCAGGATGAGCCCGGCGATGTAGCTGTCGAGCTGTTCGGCCGGCAGGTACGGGGCAAACCACTGCCGAATGAACAACCAGCCCAGGAAGGCCATGGAGAACGGCTTGACCAGCCAGTTCACGAACAGCGTGACCCCGATGCCTCGTACATGGTGCCGCACCTCGCCCAGCGCGGCGAAGTCCACCTTGAGCAGCATCGGGATGATCATCACCCAGATGAGCAGGCCTACCGGAATGTTCACACGGGCCACTTCCCATGCGCCAATGGTGCGGGCTGCACCAGGGAAGAATTGGCCCAGGCCGATGCCCACCACGATGCACAGCACCACCCACACCGTGAGATAGCGCTCGAAAACGCTCATGCTGGATTTCTGCATCGCGTCCTCAGTTCGCAACCAGTTGTCGGGCCGTGGTTTGGAGGCTTGTCTTGGCGAGCTTCTCCTCAGGCAGGCTCACCAGCAGTTCCAAGCGGCGCTTGATGGCGTGCAGCGTCTGGCGGAAAGCTTCAAGCTTCTGCTCGTCCGTGCCGTCACCTTCGCTGGGGTCCGCATAACCCCAGTGCGCCGTGGCGGGGTGGCCCGGCCAGATGGGGCAGACCTCGCCCGCAGCGTTGTCGCAGACCGTGATGATCAGGTCCATCTGGGGCGCGTCGGGCGCGACGAATTCATCCCAGCTTTTGCTGCGCAGGCCTTCGGTGGAAATGCCAGCGCTTTGCAGCACCTGCAGGCCCAGGGGGTTGGGTTGCTGGTTGGCGCGCGGACTGCTCCCCGCGGAGTAGGCCTTGAACCGACCGGTGCCCATGTCATTGAGCAGGGCCTCGGCCAGGATGCTGCGCGCCGAGTTGTGCGTGCAAAGAAAGAGAACGTTCAGGGGTTGTGGGGTTTCGCTCATGGTGAACTCCGGGTTGAGGGTGGTTTTGCAGAGGCTGGGCGCAGCTGCGCACAGGCGGTTGGCCTGATGCGGCTCGGGTCAGCCGTTCAACAATTGCAGGAGGTCGCCTCTTCGGGGAGGCAGGCGGTGCCCTGGCAGCAGTTTTCAGTGAGGTAGGCCAGCAGCTCGGTCATGGTCTCGAACGAGGCTCGGTAGACGAGATTTCGACCCTGGCGCTCCTGGCTGACCAAGCCGGCATGGCTCAGTTCTTTGAGATGGAATGACAGGGTGTTGGGAGCAACCCCCAACTGCTCGGAGATCGCACCCGGTGTGAGGCCTTCCTGGCCAGCCACGATGAGCACTCGGAAGACGCGCAGACGCACCTCCTGTGCAAGGGCTGCGAGCGATCGGACAACGGCTGAGTCGTTCATTTATCCATAATACAAGAACTATCGAAATATTGAAAACTCCAACGCCAGCCCCCCAAAGAGGCATTGGCTATTCATCGGCTGGACTTCCCGTTATGGCAACACCTGCCAAGTGCCAGCGCTGGTGTGGACCGTCGCCTGTTCTGGGGTCCCCTCGTTTTCAGTGCAATAACTGGCGGTACGCAAACCCAGCACTGGCGCGGG
>NZ_JBMIRS010000121.1:0-32667 GCF_049198005.1 Paracidovorax sp. MALMAid1276
ACGCTGAACAAGTCCCTCGCGCGCCGCGCATCCCCGCTTTGGGCGGCCTGCCGCGTTGCAAATGCTCGCAATAGCTACGGCTATTGCTGCGCTCTGCACCTTGCAGTCCATCCCAAACCGGTGCACGCGCCATCGCGGGGACTTATTCAGCATCGCCTTGAACGCGCATCTTCCTGACGCGCCGCGCACAGCCTTTGACGCCGCCGGGCCAGCGCCAGGGCGCGGCGCGCCGCACCATCAAGGCCTTGTTTCACTTCGCTACCGCAAGGAGCCTTCCGATGTCTTTCCGTTTTTCGCGCCCCCTCAGTGCCCTGGCTGCCGCCGCTTCGTTGGGCCTTGCACTGTCCGCCCCCGCCCAGGCCCAGGCCTTCACCCTCACCAGCCCCGACTTTGCCGAAGGCAGCACGCTGCCCCAGCGTTTCGAGTTCAAGGGCTTTGGCTGCGCGGGTGACAACCAGTCCCCCGCCCTGCGCTGGAGCGGCGCGCCCGCGGGCACGCAGAGCTATGCCATCACCGCCTACGACCCTGACGCGCCCACCGGCTCGGGCTGGTGGCACTGGTCGGTGGTCAACATTCCCGCCAGCGTGACGGAGCTGCGGCCCGACGCGGGGGCGGCCGGTGGTGCCAAGCTGCCAGCAGGCGCCAGCCATGTGCGCATCGACTACGGCGTGGCCGCCTGGGGCGGCACCTGCCCGCCCGAAGGCGATGCCCCGCACCGCTACATCTTCACGGTGCATGCGCTCAAGGTGCCGCGCCTGGACCTGCCCGCCGACGCTACGGCGGCCCTGGCCGGCTACATGATCAACGCCCATAGCTTGGGCAAGGCCACGCTCACGGCGCGCTACGGGCGCCCTGCGGCCAAAGGCAGCAAGCAGCCGTGACGGCGCGGGGTGGTGTGGCGTGATGTTTTAAGCTCGGCGGTCCTCACCCAACGCAGCACAGGCCCACCCCATGCGCAGCCCCCGCGAACGAGCCCTCTGGTCCATCCTGGCCGTACTGGTGCTGGCCGCCGCGGCCGCTGCATGGTGGACCGCCGAGCAGTGGCTGCCCCACCTGGGCCCGTGGACCGAGCGCGCCTACAGCGCCATCACCCGCCCCGGCCCCGCAAGCCTGCCGCCCGGCAAGCAGCCGCCCGCCGCCCAGGCCCGCGCGCCGCACGGTGGGGCCTCGGCCCCGCTGGCCCCCGAGCCGCGCAAATGCGTGCACGGCGATGGCCGCACCACGTACACCGACGGGCCCTGCCCCCAGGGCAGCCGCGAACGGCCGGTGGATGGCGCGGTGACATCGTTGCCACGCGCGCCGTAGTGCGCGGGGTGATGACCCTGAGCGCGGGCCCGCGTCCGCGCCCGTGCTGCCGGTGACCGCAGGTGGTCGCTGGCCGTCGGCCCAGGGTGCCTCCGTGCGACACCTGCTGCGGACTTTCTGAGCTAGGCTTGGCGCACTTCGAACCCCGCCCTCTGTCACGCATGTCCGCCCCTACACCCGCCCCCACCCGTTCCCTGCCCCTGTCGGGCGCCACCAACTTTCGCGACCTGGGCGGCTACGTCGGCCACGGCGGGCGGCAGGTGAAGTGGCGGCGCATCTTCCGCTCTGACCACCTGGCCGGACTCACGGCCCAGGACCAGGCCCTGCTGGCCGAGCTGGGCGTGGTGCGCGCGGTGGACTTTCGCGGCAAGGCCGAAAGCGCCGCCCATGCCTATGCCCTGCCCGGCGTGGCCTACCACCCGCTGCACATCGAGCCCACCGTGGTGCAGCGTGCGCTGGAGCTGCAGCGCACCGGCCGCCAGCTCACCGCGCAAGACGCCGTGGGCCTGATGCAGGACACCTACCGTGGCTTTGTGCACGACAACGCCCCGCGGTTTGCCGAGCTGTTCCGCCTGCTGCTGGCCAGCGACGCGCCCATGGTGTTCCACTGCACCGCGGGCAAGGACCGCACCGGTTTTGCCGCCGCCCTCATCCTGATGGCCCTGGGCGTGCCACGCGACGTGGTGATGGACGACTACCTGCTCACCAACAGCCTCTACCGCCGCCCCGCCGGCATGGGCAGCCACGCCCCGGAGGAGGTGCTGGCAGTGCTGTGGCGCGTGCAGCAGGAGTTTCTGGATGCGGCGCTGCACATGGTCGACAACGACTTTGGCGACGTGCAGGCGTATCTGGTGGACGTGTTGGGGGTGGATGCGGCGGCGCAGAAGGAGCTGGCGGGGCGGTATCTGCAGGCAGAGTAAGACACGTTCAGGTCAAAGGCGTGCAAAGGTCGCCAAAGTCTGCGCACAAGTGGTTTCCACTGTCACGTTTTGCGGCTATGCGGCATTCCTAGAATTCGGTCGCCCCAAACGCCTGAACAAGCCCCGACAGGTGTGTTGTGCCGCTTTGCCAGCAAACGAATGTCATACATCTACGACAACCCAGAGTCCTTGGCCAAGCAACCGCTCGTGGGCACACACCACTGCGTTGCACTTGTGAAGCACTACGCCAAAGCGCCTGCCGCATCGCTCTGGAGAGAAGGGGCGTCTGTGAAAGGCAACATGTTGCTCAAAAAGGGGACTGCCATCGCAACGTTCGTCCACGGAAAGTACCCCAACCAAGGCAGTGGCAATCATGCGGCGTTGTATGTGTCCCAGGATGCATCGGGAGTCACGGTTGTCGATCAATGGTCCGGCAGCGGCACGATCCGCTTGCGTCGCTTGATGTTTCTCGGAAAGGACAAAACGGGGAAGTATGTGGACCCCAGCAACAATGGCGACGCTTTTTCGGTGGTGGAGTAATCGGTATGACGATTAAATTTGGCCTGAGTCTTTTACTGATTGTTTTGAGCGCGAGCGGCGCCGCCATCGCGCAAGAGGCCCCAGGCAACGCAGCGTCCCCCAAGGCAATCGCTTGCCCACCATCGATCCAGGTCCAACAGACGCCCTTGCCCGCCCTTGCTTCAGATTGGCAAACCCGCAGCAGCAACGACACCCATCCTCTTGCCAATATTTCCTTCTACGCGGGGCCACCGGAGGAGATGGCCCAACTAGCGCCCAGCAGCACGCAGCGCAAAGGCAAGACGCTCACCTCGCGGTGGCAGTTCGCTCCGACCGACCGCGTTTACTGGGTGGCTTGTGAATATGCCGGGACATCGGCCATCGTGACCAGGCCGCTCGACAAAAGCATTGCGTCTTGTGTTGCCGAGCACGACATGAACAGCTCGCCACCGGTGCTTCAACGATGGAGCTGCCACGGAGGGCCGGCGGGGTAGCAGGCTGTTCAAACGCCTACCAGCGACTTCAAAAGCGGCGGCCCTTCGAGATTTCTGAGAAATCCCCTACAGGCCGTTTTGTGGATTCGAGCTTTTGTGACAAGTGTCTGCAAATCAGCATTTCAACAGTGCTCTCAACCGCTATATGAGTTGCAAGCTGCGGGCAGTAGCAGAGCATGCCCATGAATTTACGGAATGACCATCGCAGAGCAGGCGCGTGCCATATTTAGATTTGCAAAATCTTGATATGGCAAAGAAATTTACCTTTCTTCTCATTGGTATTGCTTTGTTTTTGGGTGCATGGCTTTTCTTGGGGCTTGATCGCTACGTTGGGGATCATGAAGTGGGGAGTGGATGGAATCTGTTTATAAAGGCGAAGCCAACTTTTCAATTGATTTTTAAGAATCCTGCGCAATATACGCTCGATCGCGATTCTTTTGATTCACTTGATCATGCGAGAAAAATCCAATTCTTGGAGTATTGTGGTATCCGACATAGAATTCGCGATCCGTATCTTTGCGAGGAATATATTGAAGGAATTCGGATTAAGTAGCAGCACGAGTAATGCCATTTAATGAGGTTCATCGTGCACGCTGTGGATGACAGAAATCCATGGAAATTGACTTCTCTATCAAGCCAAAGTTTGGCACGATCATGCTAAAATTTGGCAATGTCTGTCGCCTCCGCGTTTCTCACTGACCGCCAAGCTCGGCTGTTCGCCTGGCTGTTTGGTCAACCGACGCGCAGCTTTCACCTCAGTGAGTTGCGCCGCCTGACCGGGTTGGGAAGCGCGTCGGTACAAAGCGAACTCAATCGATTGACCGAGGCCGGTTTGCTGGTGTCAGAACGTGTGGGAAATCTGCGCAGCTTCCAGGCCAATGCCGATAGCCCTATTTTTAGTGAACTGGTATCCCTCACGCACAAGACGTTGGGGTTGGTGCCCGCATTGAGCGACGCATTGACCACACTAGTCCCACGCTTGTTGGCCGCGTGTGTGTTCGGTTCGGTGGCTTCGCACACTGACACCGTCAAGAGTGATGTGGATGTGATGCTGGTTGGCAATGGCATCACCTTGGGCGAAGTGCTGGAGCGACTGGAGCCCCTGGAGCAACAGTGGGGCCGCAAGATCAATCCCACCATGTACTCCGAACAAGAATTTCTCAAGCGTCGGGCCGAGCCTGACTCGTTCGTCAACCGCGTGCTGTCGCGCCCCACCCTGGCACTGATCGGAGACATGAATGGGCTCGCCGAACCCCGACGCGCTGGATAACTTGGTGCGCATCGGCCAGCTCAAGGCCGAGCCGCGCAACGACGCAGAAGTGCGGCGCATGCTGGCCATGGCCCAAACCCGCTGGGTCGACGCGCAACTGGCCCATGTGTCGCAAGAAGGCCGCTTCACCAGCGCTTACAACGCGGCCCATGTCGCCGCACTCGCGGCGTTGCGCTGGCATGGCTACCGCAGCGAAAACCGGTTTACCGTATTCCAGTGCCTGGCCCACACCGTGAACTGGTCGCCCGCGCGCTGGCGGGTGCTGGACGCCGCCCACCAAAAGCGCAACCTCGCTGAGTACGAAGGCTACCTGGAGGTCGAGGAATCCACCATTGCCGAGATGGTCACACTGGCTGCACAGCTCATTGCCGATGTGCGGGCGCTGACTGGGCTAGGCAAGATTTGACACGGCAGGTCTGCAAAATCCTGGTGAATTTGCTCCTGAATTGATAGCTGTTGGCACTTGCAAATAAAGCGCTACAGGCCAAATTGACCTGATTAGGTACCTATCTCAGACAGACCCGTTCGCCCTTAGCCTGTCGAAGGGCTGCTGGCAAAGGGCGCCCTGGCTTCGACAAGCTCAGCCCGAACGGATGGGGGCAGGCATCTGAGGCATGTACATAGTCAGGCAAATTGATGTAAATAACTGCTGCAAGACACTGACACGCAGTCAGCAGCACGCAGTCAGCAGCACGCACGAACGCCCCGCCCTGAGTAGCGCCTGCGCAACTCGCGCCAAGACAGCCAACCCACGATCGACAGGTTCAGCAGATTCCACACCATGCCGTTCGAAAACGCTGCGCGGTAGCTGCCCGTCAGGTCAAAGATCCAGCCCGACATCCAGCCCCCCAGCGCCATGCCGATCAGCGTGGCCATGATCACTGCAAAATGGCAAAAACAGCGCAAGCCCCACGCCCTGCAGCGCCGAGCCCAGCAGCAACGTGCGCACGCCACCAATGCGGTCGCAGATCACGCCCGACACCAGGCGGCTGACGATGCCGCACGCCAGCATCAGCGACAGCATTTCGGCCCCGTGCGCCGCGCCAAAACCCAGGTCGGTGCAATAGGCCACGATGTGCACCTTTATAGTAGTACTCAATTTTTAGTACTTCTATCTAAACCACATCAGAAATAGCCATGGGGAAATACAACTTCAAAGTGGTCGAACCGAGATCCGCTGAACTGGAGAAAGCTGGGTTTGGTCGAGTCGCACGTCTCCCCTTCATCCTTGACTCTCGCCCTGGAATCCACAGGGACGGCTCTGAGTACCTTGTTGAACGGGGTCTGGGAACGTGGAACCCGTCGCGCCCAGGAGAAGTGGGAAATCGCCCATCTGAAAAAAGCATTCGGAACTACGCCAGTTGGCTTTGCAACTTCCTTGAGTGGTGCGAAACGCGGGGCGTTAACCCCATGAATGCCAACTATGTGGATCACATCAATGGTGACTACCAAACTGAGTTGGTTGCAGGCCTTTGGGGATCGACGGGACGACCATTGAGTCCCAAGACGGTAAATCGGTATGTCGACGTGGCTACGGACTTCGTTGAATGGATGGCTGCAAAAGGGAAGCGCCCGCCCGTTGTGGTTCCACTTGTCACCCGGTCATTGCGCTCACAGAGGGCAAGTGCAACAGGAGACCCTCGTTTGCGGACTCACCAAGTTCGGAAGGGTAGAGTTAGAGAGGCACCGAGTGAGCTTCGAATGCCAACCGATTTCGAGGTGGATAGTTGGCTGGAGTCGATTTACGTTGAAAAGGGACGTACTTTCGGGCTCATGTGCGAAACGGTACTGATGACTGCGGTTCGGCGACAGGAAGTTGCGTCCTGGCGTGTTGATACGCTTCCCGTCGATCCAGCAGACTGGCTAATCGTGAATCCGACGGCTGACATCAAACATCAAATGGTGGCGGTGAGCCTCCGTTATGGCACGAAAGGTCGCGACTACGGACATGACCATGGCGACAAGATTGGCCCGAAGCGAACGATCAAGATCCCACTTCATTTAGCTGAGAAGCTACATACTTATCGCACTCGCGTGCGCCCTCGACTGCTTCAAAAATGGGTCGCACAAGCTCGTGGTCTTAAAGCTCAGCGCGAAAGGCTGGACAACTCTGTCCATCTTTTCCTGAACCCGGAAGGTGTGCGGCAATCTGTCTCGGGCTTCTACAACGCGTGGAAATCTGGAAAACTTCCCTACAAAGAGTGGTCGCCACACCTAGGCAGGCATTGGTGGTCCTGTTCAACCCTAATGCAAGAAATTGGCGCCGGGCGAAAGCATCAAGAGTTGACGTGCGAGGGGCAAGGCACGCTGACAGCTATTTTGCTAACGGAGTTAATTCAACTGAAGATAGTTCCGCAGCTTGGTCACATCAGCAGTGACACGACCAGGCTGTATGTTCAGTGGGTCAGCGATCAACTCGGCGAAGCCCTGCCAGAACGCTATCAAGCCGCGATGCTTGACGAATCGGAGGATGAGTCGTGACCCTTCGCAAGGTTTCTAAGGATCATCAAACGCCACGACTTGCGGAACTTGCACTCGTTGATTCGCGGGGATACCTCCAACATACGGGAAGCCCACTAAAGTTCTGGACTCAACATGCTACCAAGCCCTTCCTTGTTGATCTTACCGACCTAGAGGTAGGCCAGGAAAGACCTAAGAAGCCTGGTCTAGAAGATCGGTGGCTAGGTAGCTACAGTGGGCGCCCGTCACTGATTCATGAATTGCTGCCTGCGATCCAAGAAAAACTAATGTGGGCAAGCGAGAAGACTTGCAGAGGATGCGTTGCAGATCTGAAGCTCTGGTGGCGCCTGTTTGACGAGATGGAGACAACGACCAATACCCCTGAGTTAGTCTTTGCACCCACGAAGAGCGTCACGGATCTCACGCATCTGCACCAACAATTGGCTGTGCAGCGATTCTCCCCTGGAACATTTTCTGCGTTCAGATCGATTGCGGATATGACGCGCCGTGCCAAAGGTATGAGTCCGCTTGCTTGGAACGGACCTGAATCGCTTAAACCATCGCGAGAGATACCAACGCCGGCGCAGTCGCGCGCCGTTTTCACTTGCATCAAGCGGGAGTGGTTTAAGGCAATCGATCGATGGAATCTAGTAGATGACATGCTCGCGGGAAATCGCGCGCCCGCAAGTGAAGGGCAAGCGAATTTACTGCTCAATGCAGAGTTTGCAGGCCCTTTATTTGCATCGGGAACTATCACCACGGAGGCAATCAAGAAACATTGGGAGCACAAAACGGGGAGATCCGGTCGAACATTGTGGCGGGATGGATTGGCAATCGAAACGATGTTTGCAGCTTTCTTTCCGACAGCCTTTGAAATCAAGATGGGTTTTCACCTCGCACTAATAGGTGGGGGCTGGAATGTCCAAACGCTTCTCGATCTACCGGTGGACGCCGACACATCCATTCCTGAGTGCATGCCCTTTCTTCGTAATCATCCGAGGGATGCAAGCCGTTACATCATTACAGGCTACAAAGCGAGAAGCGTATCCGACCAAATAATGCATGGTGACTGGAAAACAGACCGCTCTCCAGGGAAGGTTATTCGTACACTTGTCGAAAGGACTTGGCCTTTGCGGCAAGAGCTTGTTCGGAGTCTCCGTGTCGCGGAAATAACCCTCAGCGAGCTGATAGCTACGCATGCTGACGTCGCGTCCGTCACAGAAGCTCGTATCGTGGTTCTAGAGCTTCAGCGCAAATCAAGGAGTATTTGGCTTTATAGGGCAAAAGGTTCTATCGAAGCGCTCAATGCCGAGACCTACGATAAGTATGAACGGAACACTCCCATTCTGCGCATTATTGTTGAGCGCGTAAACGAGCACCGCACTCCCAATGAGGCGCCAATCCCCAGGGTGAACGCCAGTGACTTTCGAGATATCTTCGCTGAGTACGTGTATCGCATTTCAGGGGGGTCGGTCCTAGCGGTTCAAAAGGCGCTTGGCCATCGCTCGCCCTTCACGACCGCAAGATATCTTGACAACAAAATTGTCAATGCGGAAAGCGCTCGCACCTTTGTAGCCTACACCGACGAGATGTGGAACATGTGTTTCTCCTCCGGACAACTTGACCACACAGTTCTGCGACAAATCATCGAACGAGAGCAAATCACCCCCGAGCAACATTTGCGTCTTGCAGAGTACCGGAAACTGAAGAAGAGCAGGATAGGGGTCAGTTGCAAGGATCCAACCAGTCCGCCCGCACGCCTAGACCCCCAATTCAAGCCTAACGGACGAACACTGTGCACAGTGCAGCGATGCACTTTGTGCTTAGAAAATGCGGTGATAGCGCCAGAATCGCTGGACGGGCTCGCAATGCGACTGGCCGAACTGAGGGCCCTCCGCACGCAAACGCCGATTGAGCATTTCTACCGAGGTGAGGAGATCTCCTGGCAGACCGAGATGGAGAACACGGAAACAGCTTTACTGGGTTTCCATCCGAGTGCTGTTGAATCTGCGCTCAGCAAGTGGGTGCAGCGGATTGAAGAAGGTGAGCACCGCGTTCCTGAGTTCAACGGTGATTCGATAAAAAATAGTTCTTCGTATGGCTAAACGTGTTGTCCAGGAGGAAGCATTTAAGGCTTTCGAAGCGAAGTCAAGCCACGTGCTTGCGCAGCACGCTGCCGAAAGTATTCAGCACATGAGTCAAGCCGAACTACAACGCTTGAAGTCGCTGCTCGGACACGGCGAAGAGTGGACAACTTGGTCGACTCCGCGGGAATGGTTCCCCAGTGGCTCTAGGTCCTCATGGGAAGTTCGTATAAAAGAACGCTTGGTAGCGAACTTGCCTAGTGAGTTGAGGTCCTTGATGCACTCAACGCTGAACGATTGTGAATCTAAGTCACTTCTGGAAGACCTGTTAGACCGAGCGGTTCTAGCTTGCAATCGATACTTTGTGCTCTGCCGCATCGGTCCTGTCCATTTAGGCAATGGACGCAATAGTTTAGACCCATCTGTGATAGCGCAAAACGCACACCAGAGCATTCCATTTCTTGCTGCGGTTGGTATCAGCAAGGCGATGGCAGGTGTCGGCGAAGGCCGCAAACCGATGCCCGAAGAAGAGAAATTGCGTTTTCTACCCTTGATCTTTGCGTCTGTCTCCAAGGACGATGTGAACGCAATGCCGCTCTCAGCTTCAACAAAGCAGGTTGTGTTCGCAGAGATGAAACGGATGCATGCAGCTTCCACTCGTGGCCTATGGATGGATGCTCCACATAGCGGAGTAGACATAAAGAAATCGACACGAGTATCAGGCAAAGCAGAAGCTACTCAGCCAGAAATCCTACGAGCGCCGCATCTACCGTTACCAGACAACTACTTGTGCGAGATCGGGCAGAGATCGCATTGGATTATTGAGCATCTAGGCCCAAACATCCTACGCGTCCTATCGGATTTTCAGGACCTTTGGCAGGAGGCACATGATCTCAAGTTAGACGTTCGTACTTTGAGCGAACGATGTGCCGCAGCCCTTAAGGCGCAAGTCTGGATAGACGCTCACGGGCAGCCAATTGACCAACTGCCCTTTGAGCTCAACCTGAGCCAGAGAGGGGCACATAGCAAGAAGGTGCCTCCATCAAAGGTCACGCTGCCGCACGAGCAAGAACAATATTGCGTCAATGAAAAGAAGCGAACCGAGATATGGCCGCCTCGGGGCGCCGCCCAACTTTTCGGCTTAGCTAAGGTGCTGCAAGGGGCACACCTTTTTGTTGTGGGTTTATCTACTGGAACTCGTATTGGGGAACTGTTGACCATGGAACGCGGTGCTATCCACCATGCGCCCAATGGCACCGCATTCGCAAATGGCCGCACATTTAAGCTTGTGCGTCGCCATGACGGGCAATTACGCGATTGGCCGCTTCCAAAGTTTGCTGAGAGTGCGATTTTGCAGCAAGCCCAACTCATATCTTTGTTGGAGCGCTTGTCACCCTTGAGCCACATACGCCCATTTGTTGGCCCATCGGAAGTACCAGCAGGAACAAATCTCTGGTCATGCTGGGGAAAGCGAAATCAGCCGGCAACGGCCCAGATATTACAAGCACTTCTAAGAGACTACTCAGCTGCGCTGTGCCTGGACGCCAGACCAGGCGGGCAAGGCCTTCGGCCTCACAGGTTGAGAAAATCGCTGGCTCGACTTGTGGCACTCGCGATCGTCCAAGCGCCAAAAATCTTGCAGGATGTCTTTGGACATGAGCACATTGAGATGACTATTTATTACATCTTGACCGATGTAGCTCTTTCCGAGGAGATTGATGAGATAGTGCGTGAGCTCCGAGTCATCCGCTGTGCCGATGACTTGTCGAGCTTCCTGCTAAGCGACGATGCTGGAACGTCAGAGATTGAGCCGCCGCAAAGCGGCAGCTTGTCGAGAGATGGCTATGGTGGAAAGGCGGCTGCAACGATTCGCCGTGCAGTTGCTGAGCACGGCCAACAGCTACACCAGAGCGCAAAGGACTGGGGAGCTAAAGACATTAGGGACTTGGCGGAGGTGCTGACGCTGGGGGGGACAACATGGAATCTCGTCCGACCGGGAGTATTGTGTACAAAGGCATTGACGCAGTTTGGCCCTTGTAACAAAAAGCGCGGGCATGCAGATCCAGCCAACTGCCAAACCTCGTGCGATTACCGACTTGAGCAGGCCTGGTTGCGAAATGATGTTGATCGCTGCATTTCGCAGGCACTGGAGCACTGGGAGTTCGAGACCAAGAGTGGGAAGGAACTTATTGCCGAGTATTGGGCAGGCCAGGTTCGAATGCATCTGGGTCGTTTTGCGGATCTAGAGCAGAAGTGGCGGGAAGATCCTCGAGTCCAAATCGTATGCGGTTCGGAAAGACTATGCGAAGCATGAAAAAGAAAGCATCTTCGAAGTTTTCGGATGCAGCGAAAGACCAGATTCGAGCTAGCGCTGTTGCGCAAGGCGAGCGGCGTCGCGATGCGGTTGTGGTGAAGGTCACTGAGGCCATGCGAACTATCGAACAGGAAATCAAAGCGAACCAAGGCTTGTATCCTTCGAATGGTGGAGCATTGAATCTCAATGAGCTTGTGCGCCGGTCAGGTATTGGGCCAAAAACGCTCTTCGCAGCCAGCTACAAGGACACGTTTAAAAGTAGGGTCGTGGACCCTTGGCTACTGAACATAAAGGGGGTTGAGGCCGGTTCAAGGCGTGAGGCGAAGAGAGGGGCTGCTCAGCGAGTTTCGGAATGGCGAGAGTTGTACGGTGATTTACTGACGGCCTATCGCATCAGTGAGCTCGACTGGCAAGAGGCACGTCGTTTGCGCGCGGAGGCTGAAGAGAGAGTGCAGCAACTATTGGCCGAGAACGATGAGCTCCGACGGAAGATCAACCAGCTGAAAAAAGGGAATGTGGCTGAGTTTCCCCGGAGAGCCGTAAAGAACGAGTAATCGCGGGCCTGTCATAAACTTTGTGTGTGAGGCATAGCATGTCGACAAGGAGCATGAATGCCACGCAAGACGAAGACGAGCGCAGTAGCGCACAAGGCGGCGCAGCCGCAGTTCTCGGCCGCAGCGCTTGAACAATTGATTCCCGGACCGGTGACGCCGGCCGAGCTTGAGAACATCTTTCAGCAGTTCAAGAAGGCGGTGCTGGAGCGTGCGCTTGGCGCCGAGATGAGCCACCACTTGGGCTATGTGCCCGGCCAGGCCAAACCCGAAGGAACGCCGGCCAATCACCGCAATGGCAAGAGCGCCAAGACCGTTCTCACCGATGCCGGTGCACTGCACATAGACGTGCCCCGTGACCGCGAAGGCAGCTTCGAGCCGCAGATCGTCGGCAAGCACGAACTGTTGATTTCCACGCAAAGCTGACCCACCGGGGGTGCGGACGAAAACTTGGACTACTAGAAGGTAGTTCATGTATTCCTACGAAGACCGAATCCGAGCCGTTGAGCTCTACATCAAGCTCGGCAAACGCACCAGCCCGACCATCCGTCAGCTGGGTTACCCAACCAAGAATGCATTGAAGGGGTGGTACCGCGAGTATCAGCAGCGGCTCGACCTGCCGCTGGGATATGCCCGTCGGCAGCCGAAGTTCTCGCAGGGCCAGAAGGCAGCGGCCATCGAGCACTACCTCACACATGATCGATGCATCGCTGCCACCATGAGGGCGCTGGGCTATCCAGGGCGTGGAACGCTAACCAAGTGGGTCCGCGAGGCATTCCCTGAAGCCAGGATGGCCCTTGTCGGCAGTGTGGGCCAGCGAAGATATCCCGATAGCTTGAAGCACGCGGGAGTGATGGAGCTTTGCACCCGGCAGGAAAGTGCACAGGCTGTTGCCGACAGGCTCGGCGTGTGCCGGCCAACGTTGTACAACTGGAAGAACCAGCTTCTGGGGCGTGAGGCACCCGCATCAATGAAACACACCGATCGATCACCGCAGGCGCAAGAGCGTGAAGAGCTCGAGCGCCAAGTTGAGATACTGCGCCACGAAGTCAGGCAACTGCGCCTTGAGCAGGACCTCTTGAACAAGGCCAATGAACTGTTAAAAAAAGGCCTGGGCGTCGATCTGCAGCTCCTGTCCAACCGGGAGAAGACACTGCTGATTGACGCCCTCAGGGAGCACTATGGCCTGCCAGAGCTCCTTGCACAGTTGAGTCTTGCGCGTAGCTCGTACTTCTACCATCGGGCCCGCGCGGCAATCGGAGACAAGTACGTGAGGGTGCGCCAGTCCATCACCGAGATCTTCGAGTCCAATCACCGCTGCTATGGCTACCGCAGGCTGCAAGCCTCACTGGCCAGAGAGCAAGGCCCGATCTCCGAGAAGGTGATACAGCGGCTGATGAAGCAAGAGAGCCTGGTCGTTGCAAAACCCAAGAGGCGACGGTATGCGTCTTACCTGGGCGAGATCAGCCCGGCACCAGAGAACATCATCAACCGTGACTTCCAGGCTGCAGCCCCCAACGAGAAATGGCTCACCGACATCACGGAGTTCCAGATACCGGCGGGTAAGGTCTACCTGTCGCCGATCATCGATTGCTTCGACGGGATGGTGGTGAGCTGGACCATTGGCACGAGCCCAGACGCTGAACTGGTCAACACCATGCTGGATGCCGCCATAGAGACGGTGGCGGAAACAGCCGACCGACCCGTGGTCCATTCCGACCGCGGAGGGCACTACCGTTGGCCTGGTTGGCTATCGAGAATGAGCGAGGCCAACCTCACCCGCTCCATGTCCCGCAAGGCATGCTCGCCTGACAACGCGGCGTGCGAGGGCTTCTTCGGTCGCATCAAGAACGAACTGTTCTATCCTCGCGACTGGAAGAACGTCACCATCGAGCAGTTCATTGAGGTGGTCGACGACTACATCCGCTGGTACAACGAGAAGCGGATCAAGATCTCTCTTGGCTCTCTCAGCCCCATCGAATACCGGGTGAGCCTTGGACTTGCGGCATAAACCAGTCCAAGTTTTTATCCGCACCCCCTCCTGGGGGCTAGTGGGTCACTTCTGCGTGGAAATCAACAGCATTCTGCTCAATGGTAGCCGCTCGGGGCTAGGCGCACGCTGTCGGTTCGTAACCTGTAGCTCATCTGCAAGGCCTTCCTTGAAATACACCGAGAAGGGGAGGCGACATGGGTTCATCTGACAACAACATAGGGATTACCCTTGACTCCTAACCGGGTGTTTTGCACCGAAAGTGAGATCACCCCGTCCTGGGTCACTGACATCACCTATATCCGAACCCACGAAGGCTGGCTGTACCTGGCGGTTGTGGTCGATCTGTTCTCACGCCAGGTAGTGGGCTGGTCCATGGGCAGCCGCATTGACACGAGCCTGGTCCTCGATGCACTGCTGATGGCGCTATGGCGCCGCCAGCCGCGTGCACCTGTCATAGTTCATTCCGATCAAGGCTGTCAGTTCACCGGCCACGAGTGGCAGACCTTTCTGCGCGACCACAACCTAGTCAGCAGCATGAGCCGGCGTGGCAACTGCCACGACAACGCTGTGGCCGAGAGCTTCTTCCAACTGCTCAAGCGCGAACGCATCCGCAGGCGGGTCATGCAACCCGCGATGATGCGAGAACGGACGTGTTCAACTACATAGAAATGTTCTCCAACTCACAGCGCCGTCATTCATCGGCGGCAGGACCATCCCCTGTAGAGTTCGAACAGCGACATTCCCAACGGCTCAACGGCTCCAGGAATGCCGGGGCGATTCAACGCTCGCTGATCGAAACAGCATCAACATATTTCGAGACTCTGTTTAGGCCGCTAGATCTGCGACGAACCGAGCTTTGAAACTATGGTCAGTTTTTAAAAATTTGTTCAGCACTCTCTCCGGGTTTTTCGCGTTGCACATGAAACAAAAAAGTTTGGATTACATGTATCAGCCATTAAGCGCATTAAATATGTCAACCATTGTAGACATATACAACTATTTCAAATGCAATGAACACAATAGGGGCATTGCATCACAGTCGCAATTGCGTGCAATCTTACAGGTCAGATATCGCTCTTGCCCGAAGCACTGATGCAGCAGAGGGTGCCCCCTCTGTCGTGTTCACGCAATGCTCACAGCACAATAATTCACGACAATTCAGTTGATCATGAATTCCAATTTTGAATTGAGCGCTGATGAGTTTTTTGAGCAATGGCTAGAACATTGTTCGAATGATGACCAGCGGGCCATCAACGACTTTGATTTCTACAGGTACTTTTGGACCTCCTGGACCAAATTCCTGACAACCGGAGGGGACCCTAAAAACCCCAGGTGGATTCACTGGACTGATGCTGACCCTGTGCTGGTCAAGCGTTATCTGAAGGGTGGGATCAAAGTGCGCGGGAGTGGCGTCAAGATCAGCGATATCACCGAACGCCGGTACTGGCGCCTGCTGGAACGGGTGTATGACTACGCCATGGAACGTGGGCTGGTTGCAGCAAATCCAGCAGCGGCAATTGCCGAAAAAGAAAAGCCTCCTTCCGAAGATCCGAAGGGGGCCATCCTTTCACCTGTGGTCTGGGAGCAGTCCATCAAGATGCTTCGGGAAGACTCGGGTGAAGCCTTGAATCTGAAGGCCAGCGACATCCGCAACCGCGCGCTCTTGCTGGTCCTTTTTGAGCTGGGGTTGACCTCGGCGGAAGTCCGCGCGCTCTCGCACGAATCCTTCGTGGACAGCAGGGGAGGGAAGGGTGCCTCGATCCGCATCACTTCGGGTGGCGTCAACCAACTGCGCACGATGGTCGTGTCGGATGACGTGCGTTCGGCCGTGGCATCGTGGCTGCAGGTGCGCGCGACGGCTGGCAAACACGCGATGACGCCAGCTCTTTTCAGCTCGCAGACTGGCAAACCGATGACCGACGAAAACCTGCTGGTGCTGGTGCGCGCGCACCTGCTTGCCGCCAGTCGGGCCGCTGGACAGGGTGACCCGGTTCGCGCTGGGCCACAGATCGTCAGGAACACCAGACTGGTGCAATGGATGCTGTCTGGCATGCCCCAGCCGGAAGTGGCACTTCGCGCCGGTCTCAAGAACGTCCGGGGGCTCGTGCATTTGCGCCAGCATTTGCCGGATGGACCGCGCCTGGAACTCGCGCGCGCGTCCAGCCGAAAGGACGACGAACCGCTGCGCCCAGCCTATGCATAGCTGCTCTCGGGGTGACCCGCTGGGGCTCAACCACGGGTCTTCACCCTGAGCACGGGCAAAACGCCCGATCTCGGCATTCAGTCATCCTGGAAACGCTGGCTCCACCTGGACTATCCCTTCGTCCTCGGGGCCCAGTCAATTTCGACTTAGGATCACCACCGTGGTTCGCAGGCCATGGCCTGGACTTGGCATTGATCGGGAGGCTTGAGTGAGTGCAAGAGAGAGGGTAACGCGCAACACACACGAGTTCTGGAAGGCGACGTGCGGAATCGACACCCACGCCAGGGGCTCTGGGAATGCTCGCAACGACACACCGTGGGTCGCCTTCACGGCGGATCGGAAAGCTCTGGTTTGCACGGTCTGGGAAGACCAGATCGCCAAAGTCGTCGATCCCACCAACAACCGGACCCGCAGCTTCGTTATGCTCGGCGGGAAATCAACAAGGTGGAAGGGTGGGGCGGTCAAGCGGGGTCGCGAAGCGGAAGCCGCCATAGACGAGGCGTTGAAGTTGCGCGTGCCAGTCTTTGGCTTCCGCGCGGTGGCGTCTGGGGACGATCCCGCCCACATGACCCGCCATGTGAAGCACATCAACCTCGATCACGTCTCTATCCTCAAGCCTCAGTTCGGACGCGCCGCCGATGATCCACGGGAGCGTCTGGGCCTGGAAAAGAAGCTTCGGGACCTTTGGAAGAGCCCGGACGTTGATGCACTCAATACGGCGACTCTCTTCGAACTGGTGGAGGCCACTGGCAATGTGCCCGGTGCCGACTGGAACCCTTTGCTTGCGCCTGCTACAGGGACCGACAACGCTGCGGAGCTTCGCGGCAATGCGCTGGCCGCGCGCATCGTGCTGCCCTATCTTGTAGAGCACATCCGCAGGCAGACCGATGGCATCATCGTGCCTCTCACCTACTCCGACCTGGCGACGATGCTGGGTCGGATCAAGGCCGATGGAAATGCCTTTGCTCAGGGGATGGGCAAAGTCCTGGGTGAAGTGACACGCTTGGTGGAGGCGGGCACGCGAGATTGGCCTGAGGAGCTTCGCCCCCCTCACATCACCTCCATTGTGGTCGCCAAATCGGGGGCCACTGCCGGTTTGCCCAGCGATGGCGTCAAGGACTACTGGCCCGGATTCGAGGCGCTGACACCGGCTGAAAAGCGGGCCAAGGTGCGCGATGAATTCGACCGCATCCTCGCCTACGGTGATCGATGGCTCCAGGTCCTCGAAAGTGTGGGCCTTGGCTCCGCAGCAACGCCGGCAGACCCCGATTCAGCCAACGGCAAAGACAAACGCTACGGCTGGGGTGGCGGCGAGTCCGAGGAGCACAAGCAGCTGCGCCTCAATGTCTTGGCCAGGCCGGAACTGTTCGGCCTGAAAAACACGCTCCTCGCAGAGACGGAGTACCCGCTCCTGTCGGGTGATCGCCTGGACGTATTTTTCCGTACGCAGGCATCATGGGTCGGCGTCGAGGTCAAGTCCATCCGGTCGGCAGACGATGACCTGGAACGTGGCGTCTACCAGTGCGTGAAGTACCTGGCCGTCATGCGCGCTCAGGCGTTCATCCACGAACCTGCGGGCACAGAGATCCAAGTCAGGGCGGTGCTGGTGGTGCAAAAGCAGCTCCCAGCTGCCCTGGAGGAACTCGCCACGAAGCTGGGCGTGAAATGGATGGTGCTGCCCCCCGGCCATTTTGCGCAGGCCACCCCAGCTTGAAGGCTCCGTCGATCAGTGCTGCCCTGGGGCTTGCCGCACGCGTTGAGCGTTGTCGCGTCCACCGACCTCAGACACTCGATTTGAGCTTTTCTGCCACCCTTATCCGCTCGGACATGTCGGCTTTCACATAGATGGCGGTGGTGTTGATGTTCTTGTGTCCCAGCAGCCCTTGCACCACGCTGAGGTCTCCTTCCGACGACTTCAGCGCCTTGTGCGCGTAGGTGTGGCGAAGCCAGTGGGTGGAGGCCCGCCTGAAGGGCCCCTTGCCCTCGCCCGGTTTCTCACCAGCGGTGGCAGAGCACATCGCAAAGAATCCTTTGAGGATCTGATACAGCATGTGGGCGGACAAGGCGCCGTTCTCGTTGACGGTGTACTTGAGCTGGCCCGCCACGGATATGCCCTCGATCTCAATCGTCGGCAGCGCTTTGACCTGTGATGCCAGGGCTTTCTCGTCCCGTTCCTTTTTCAGCTTCTTGTCTTTCGCCCAGATCCACCGGTCATCCAACACTCCGATCAGCGGCTCGTGCTCGGGCCTGACGTGAGAGAAGTATTTCAGCCTGCCCTGGCTCAGTAGCTCCTCACGATCCCTGCGGTGCTCGCGCAACGCCTCCATGGTCTCTGCGTTCAAGGGCACTTGGCGTTTGCGCTTGCCCTTGCCCAGCACCTGCAGCACGCGCGCTTCAGAACCAGGTTCCAGCGCTCGGTCGGTCTGTACATGAGACCACCGGGCCTGCGCCACCTCCGCACGGCGAAGACCCGCGTTTTCGAGGAGCCGGAACAGGGCGCGCAGCCGCCGCTTGGGAGCACCATCGGGCAGTTCTGCAAACGTGTTCCCCACCACCTCCAGGTCGGCTTTGGTGAACGAGCGGAACACGTCCAACGTCTCTTCCTCGCGCTTTTTGCCGTGGACGGCCTGTGCAGCGTTGCCGTCGATGTATCCCGATTCTTTCCAGTGCGTGTACATCTTGCGCACTGCGGCGAACGTCACATTCAGGCTCACAGAATTGAGGGGCCCGCGCAGTGGCCTCCAGCCCGTGGTCTTTTTCTTGGGCGAGCCTTTGTCTGCTTGGACCCAGTGAGGGGGTGGGTTGATCAAGAAATCTTTGAAGGCAAAGAAGTCGGCCTCATCCAATGAAGAGAGCGCCTTCTTGCGCTCATGGACGGACCAGAGGATCAAGCGCTCGATGGACCGCTGGTACGCCTCCTGGGTGAATGGCGACAGGTCCTGGATCTTGAGAAACCACCCCCTCACGGCCTCCAGGTCGTTGGTGGCACTCATCGTGTTGACCCCGTGCTTGCGAAACGTGCCCTTGGTTCCCATCAGATCGGCTGGCCACTTCATCGAGGTCAGCGGCTGCAGGGCGTTTTCATCCGAAACCTGCACTTCGGTGCAGGTGGCGTTGGCGGCGACCAGGGCGGGGAGCTGGGACAGACCTTCAGCGGGCGCCAGGTTCCAGCGCAGAATCCACGCCAACAGGTTGTCCGCCCGCTTGACCCCATAGCCAGGCAGGGCGTCGTACCAGGTGGCGCCTTGCAGCGACATCCAGTCCACCAGGTTCCCCAGCGTGATCACACCTGCTTTGCGCAGGGCCTGCATCTGGGCGGCCGACATGATCACCCACTGCTCCACGCGATGGGCGCGCTCGGGCTTGGTGCCCAGATGTTCATCCAGCCAGTTGATCGCGTGCAGCACGTCCTTCATGCGCTCGGCCGCGCTTCGGGCCTGCTCCAGATCCTGCACCGGCTCGACCGGGATCACTGTCGGCACGTTGGCCAAGGTGATCTCTGCCTGTGCCGGTGAAGCCGTGGCCACGGGAGGGGTGAGGGCGGGAAGTGGGGCTTGGGCGGCTTGGGCGGCAGCTTCTGCTTCCTGCAGCGCCTCCTGGTACCGCTCGATCAGCTCCGCTTCAGAAAACATGCCTTCGTCAAACTGCGCCGCAAACTCCTCCAGCGTCGGCGGCTGGGGCGCCTGGACTGCCACCGGCTCGGCAACGGACTGCGCTGCAGGGGCCGATGGCTGGGCACCTGGCTCACTGGCCGGAATCCGCGGTGCCTCCAGCACAATGGTCTGGTGGTCCCTGAGAACCCTCACCATAGCGCGGGCCTCGTGCGACTGCGCTATGCCGTTGGCTGCAGCCTCGATCCGGTCCAAAAGCTCCTGGTATCTCTTGATCAGCGCTGGGCGCTCGGGCGCGCGGCCTGGCCAGAGCATGTACTGGCGGGCGGCGACCGTGAGATCCACCCCTTGGGCAACCGCCCGCAGCATGGCAAACTCATCGGCCGTGGCGCTGCTGTCGTGGGCAATCTTGGTGCGCGAACCGGGTGGCCGACCGCGCCGCCGCGCTGTCTTGACGGGTTGCGCGGGCTCCAGCGGCTGGCCACCGTCAAAATCCGCGACCGCGAGATTTCCGGGGCCGTCAATGGGGCCGGTGTCGGCGGGCGATTGACCTGCAGGAATTTCGGGCGTAGAGTGGGCCATGACTTTAAAAAAACCGATTGTCTTGAACGTTGGCCAGCGGGTCCAGCACCGGGCCAAAAGGTACAACTAAGCGAAAGAGAGGGTCGGCAGGGATTCATGTAAAAAACCGCAGAAACGAGCTTAAGTTAGTGTCTCTATTGGGTTTTTTCTTCCCTCGCGGCTGGTCTGCTCGTCCCTTCATCTGAGTTACTCGTCGCCCGATCTGCACTCGCAGTCATTGAACTGAGCCGCTCCAGCATGCTGGCAACAACCTGCTCTTGAGCCGTGACCGATGACCTAGCCGTTGCCAACCCCAATTCCAACTGCTGTTTGGTGGCAAGCAGTTCATTAAAATTGACCTGTAGCTGCTCGTTCGAACTGCGGAGCTGCTGAACGACTGCATCCTGTTCCACCAGGCGTCTGCCCAGCTCCTCGGTGCGCCTTTGAGCAAACCCCAGCTCATCCTTTAGCGGCCGCAGGCTCCGCATCTCTTCCTGGGCCAGGCGCAGATCCCCCTGGGCGCGAGACAGCTCTCCCAGCAGGCGCGCATTCTCTTGAAGAGTGTGAATGGATTCCTGCCGCTTCGCTGCCAAAGCCTCGTTCGCGGTGCGCAACTCGGCCTGCAGGTATTGCACTTGCTGCTCGTGTTTGGGGTCGTCTCAGAATTCGGAAAATAAAGCACGTTAAGCATGTCGCCGAAAAACCATGTTTGATAGAATGGAATGATGCGCGTCTTCTTGGCCTTGTTTCTTTGCCTCATCGTTGCCTTCCAAGGCAGCGTGAGCGCGCATGCCTTCCAAATGCCTTGCCCCATGGATCACGCTGGTGGCCAAACGGCTTCCGTCGATGAATCTGCTCAGGTTGCCGGGGATTGCTGCAATGATGCCGAGACTGCGGCCAAGACCGGCAAGCTCTGCAAGACGGATATCCCATGCATCTCAGCAAGCGCATGCGTTCTGCCGTCGTTTCACGTACACACGCCATCTGCACAGGCATCTGCTCCTGAGCCTGCACTGAGCGGATTTATCGCCTCGTTTGATCCCTCCGGCGTCTGGCGACCGCCATCCCTTAGCTAATTCCGTGTAACCGCGATACGGCTGTCGGCCACCCTGTGGCTGACAGTTCCTTGTCCCGTGCTCGATCAATCGCGCGGGTTCATCACGCATGGAGTTAGCCAATGCATTCACTTCCCTCTCAGGGAGGCAGTACGCCTCCCGTTCGTAGCGCTCGCCGGTACTGGCCTCGCAGAATCAGACTTATTGCTGCTGCCGTGCTGTCACTCGGCATCGCCAGCCTAGCGGCGGCACAACCGTCCTCATCCCCCCTGACTTTGGACGCGGCATTGGATGCTGCGCAGGTTCGTTCTGCGACGCTTCAAGCCCAGGACGCTGCATCTCGGGTCGCCCGGGAAATGGCCGTCTCCGCCGGTCGTCTGCCGGACCCGGTGTTGCGCCTGTCGGTGGACAACCTACCCATCGAAGGGCCAATGCGCTACAGCTTGACAGACGATTTCATGACGATGCGTTCGGTCAGCCTGATGCAGACCTTCACGGGTTCCGAAAAACGCCAGGCACGCAGCGCACGATACGAGCGGGAAGCCGAGGCCGCGTTGTCCATGCGCTCCATGCAAAAGGCCAGACTGTTCACCCAAACCGCCCGCGCCTGGTTCGACCGCTACTACCAGGAACAAATACAGGGCCTGTTGCAGCGCCAACGTGAGGAAGCCGGCCGGGTGAGCGAAGCAGTTGAATCCGCCTACCGTGGCGGGCGCAGCAGCCAAGCGGATGTGTTGGCTGCGCATGCTGCCGTGGCCCGAATCGATGACCGATTGCACGAGGTAGGTGCCGGGCTCACCAACGCCAAGGCGCAGTTGCAACGCTGGATAGGTGATGGCGCCGAACAACCACTCGGCGCCCTCCCGAGAATCGACCGGACTCGCCTCGCCGAACACCAGTTGGGCCACGAGATCGATCAGCACCCCGACATCGCCGTGATGAATGCGCGCGAGCGTGTTGCGCTGGCCGAGGCCGAGGTGGCACGACAGGACAAGAGCGCCGACTGGAGCTGGTCGCTGATGTACAGCAAGCGGGGCAGCCAATTCGGCGACATGGTGTCGCTGGGCGTTTCCATTCCTCTGCAATGGGATCAGGCCCGCAAACAGGACCGCGAGCTGTCAGCCAGGTTGCAGAAGGCTGAACAGATCAGGCTGGAGCGCGAAGAGATGCGGCGCGAGCACCTCTTCGAGGTGCAACGCCTGCTCGCCAACTGGCGCAGCAACCTCACGCGCCTCGCAGATTACGACAAGACCCTGATTCCGCTGGCGACGGAGCGAGTCCAGGCCATGGAGGCTGCCTTCCGCGGCGACAAGGCGCCTCTGGCTGCCGTTATCGAAGCCCAGCGCATGGTGACCGACACCCGCCTGGAGCGGCTGCGCATCGAAAAGCAGACGGCCGCCTGGTGGGCCGAACTGGAGTATCTGATCCCTCAAGAACAGGCCGGGCAAGCCCCTTTGCCTGATCCCTGGCCCAAGACCTTGCCCAGTCCGTCGAATCAACCCGCTCAGGAGCAGGAACCATGAACAAGAAAACCATAGTCATCGCCCTGCTGGCGGCCGGCGTGCTCGGCGCGGGCGGCTGGAGCCTCTACCAACTGGGTCTCAGCAACGGGATGGCGCATGCCCCGACGGCAGCGCCCACCGAAGCGACAGGCTCGCCTGCAGCTACCGCAGTAGACCCCTCTGCCTGGGGGATACCGGAGGGCGAAGCGGCCACACGGCGCCATGTCGAGAGCGGCCTCAAGGGCGGCGACGTCGATCCGCTCACCGGTCGAAAAATCCTCTACTACCACGACCCCATGGTGCCGGGCAAAAAATTCGAGTCGCCCGGTAAATCGCCCTTTATGGACATGATGCTGGTTCCCGCCTATGCCGGGGCGCAGGGTGCCGACAGCGGCACGGTTTCCGTCAGCTCGCGCATTCAGCAGAACCTCGGGGTGCGCACGGGTGAAGTCGTCTCTGGTCAACTGGCACCCGAGGTTGCAGCGGTGGGCACCGTAGCCTGGAATGAACGCGGTCAATACCTGGTGCAAGCGCGCGCCACCGGCTTTATTGAAAAGCTGCACGTGCGTGCGGTGCTGGATCAAGTCAGCAAAGGGCAGCCGCTGCTGGACCTTTATGTACCGGATTGGGTGGCGGTTCAGGAAGACTATTTGACCGCAAGGCGCTTACAGGGGCGCGGGTTGGAGACACTCGCTGAAGGAGCCCGCCAGCGCATGCGGCAGGCTGGCATGAGCGAGGCGCAGATTGCCTTGGTCGAACGCACAGGCCAGGTACAGGCCCGCATGACCCTGGTTGCGCCGGCCAGCGGCGCAGTCACCGAACTGATGGCGCGGGAAGGGGGCACGGCGATGATGGGCATGCCGCTCATGCGCATCAACGACCTGTCCACCGTGTGGGTGCAGGCTGAAGTGCCGGAGAGCCAGGCGGCGCAGCTTGCCGTGGGCGCACAGGTGTCGGCACAAACCCCGGCTTTGCCGGGTGAGGTGTTCCGTGGCCAGGTGCAGGCCTTGTTGCCCGAGGTCAATCCGACGACACGCACGCGCAAGGCGCGCATGGCCTTGGCCAACCCCAAGGGCAAGCTGGTGCCCGGCATGTTCGTGCAAATGCAACTCAAGCCATCGGCGCAAGGCCAAGCGCGCGCCACGTTGTTGGTGCCCTCCGAGGCGCTGGTGCGCACCGGCAAGCGCACGCTGGTGATGGTCGTCGAGGAAGGTGCGTTCCGCCCGGTCGAGGTAACGGTGGGTCGCGAACAGAACGGTCAAGCTGAAATCCTGGCTGGCCTGAGCCAAAGCCAGAAGATCGTGCTGTCCGGACAGTTCCTCATCGACTCCGAAGCCAATTTGAAAGGCGTGGAAGCGCGCTTGTCTTCGCCAAGTGGTTCGGGTAGCGAGCAAGGACCCACGAGCGCGACACAGCAAACCTACCGCACCACCGCACGGGTGGAAGCCGTGGCGGGTGAAACCATCACGCTGACGCATCCGGAAGTCCCCGCCTTGAAGTGGCCGGGCATGACCATGGACTTCAAGCTGGCCCCGGACGTTGCTTCGCGCAGGCCCTCGGCGGGCAGCGAGATTGACATCGAGTTCCGCATGCAGGAGGGCGATGCACCACAGATCGTCCAATGGCGCGCGCGTCAGAGCAAGGCGATGGGGGGCACACAATGATTGCCCGTCTGATCCATTGGTCGATTGCCAACCGCTTTCTGGTGCTGATCGCCACCGTGCTGCTGGCGGCCTGGGGCGTGGTGTCGGTGGCCCGCACGCCGCTCGATGCCTTGCCCGACCTGTCGGACACCCAGGTGATCATCCGCACCTCCTGGCCGGGGCAGGCACCGCAACTGGTCGAGAACCAGGTCACCTACCCGCTGACCACCACCATGCTGTCGGTGCCGGGGGCGCGGGTCGTGCGCGGTTATTCCTTCTTTGGCGACAGCTACGTCTACGTGCTGTTCAAAGACGGCACGGATCTCTACTGGGCACGTTCGCGGGTGCTGGAGTACCTCAACCAGGTGCAATCGCGCCTGCCGCCCGGTGCCACGTCAGCGCTGGGACCTGATGCAACGGGCGTGGGCTGGATTTACCAGTACGCCCTGACCGACAAGTCCGGCAAGCAGGATCTGTCCCAGTTGCGCAGCCTGCAAGACTGGTTTCTGAAATACGAGCTCAAGACCGTGCCCGGCGTGGCCGAGGTGGCCACCATCGGCGGCATGGTGCGGCAATACCAGGTGGTGCTCGATCCGGACAAGCTGGCCGCCTATCGCATTCCCCACAGCAAGGTGATCGCGGCGATTCGCGCTGCCAACCAAGAGGTGGGTGGCTCGGTACTCGAAATGGGTGAAGCCGAGTTCATGGTGCGCGCCTCCGGGTATTTGCAGACCCTGGACGATTTCCGAGCCATCCCGCTCATGACCACCGAGGCGGGTGTATCCGTCTTGCTGGGCGACGTGGCCCATGTGCAGATCGGCCCCGAGATGCGGCGCGGCATCGGTGAGCTGGACGGCGACGGTGAAGCCGTGGGCGGCATCATCGTCATGCGCTCGGGCGAGAACGCCTTGACCACCATCGAAGCGGTCAAGGCCAAACTGGCCACATTAAAGATGAGCCTACCGCCAGGCGTGGAGATCGTGCCCACCTACGACCGCTCGGGGCTCATCGAGCGCGCCATCGAGAACCTCAGCCACAAGCTGCTCGAAGAGTTTGTTGTCGTGGCCGTCGTATGCCTGCTGTTTCTGTTTCACCTGCGCTCGGCCTTGGTGGCCATCGTCTCCTTGCCTTTGGGCATTCTGGCGGCCTTCATCGTCATGCACTGGCAGGGGGTCAACGCCAACATCATGTCGTTGGGCGGCATTGCCATTGCCATCGGCGCGATGGTGGATGCGGCGGTGGTGATGATCGAGAACGCACACAAGCACCTGGAGGAATGGAACCACAAACATCCGGGGGAGCAACTGCAAGGCGAAACCCGCTGGCGGGTGATTGGAGACGCCGCCGCCGAGGTGGGTCCGGCGTTGTTCTTCTCGTTGCTCATCATCACCCTCTCTTTCGTGCCGATCTTCACGCTGGAGGCGCAGGAAGGAAAGCTGTTCTCGCCGCTGGCCTTCACCAAGACCTATGCGATGGCGGCAAGCGCCGGTCTGGCGGTGACGCTGATCCCGGTGTTGATGGGCTATCTGATCCGGGGTCGCATCCCGGACGAGCAGAAAAATCCGATCAATCGCTTCTTTGTTGCCATCTACCGCCCCTTGCTCGAAGTGGTGCTGCGCTTTCCCAAGGCCACCATCGCGGTTGCCGTGGTGTTTCTTGCCGCCAGTTGGTGGCCCTTGCAGCAACTGGGCAGCGAGTTCATGCCGCCGCTGGACGAAGGCGACTTGCTGTACATGCCCACCGCCCTGCCAGGCATGTCGGCGGGCAAGGCGGCGCAATTGCTGCAACAGACCGACCGGCTGATCAAGGCGGTGCCAGAGGTGGCCACGGTCTACGGCAAGGCAGGCCGAGCCGTGACCGCGACCGATCCCGCGCCGCTGGTGATGTTCGAGACCACCATCCAGTTCAAGCCCAAGAGCGAATGGCGACCGGGCATGACCCCCGAAAGAATAGTCGAGGAACTGGACAAGACCGTGCGCGTGCCGGGCCTGACCAACATCTGGATTCCGCCCATCCGCAACCGCCTGGACATGCTGGCCACCGGCATCAAGAGCCCGGTCGGGGTCAAGGTGCTGGGCAGCGACCTGGCCGTCATCAACCGGCTCACGGGTGAGATCGAGCAAGCCGTCAAGCAAGTGCCCGGTGTGACCAGTGCGTTTGCCGAGCGCCTGACGGGCGGGCGCTATGTCAACGTTGACATCCAGCGGGAGCGGGCGGCCCGCTACGGCCTGAACATCGCCGACGTGCAGTCGGTGGTGTCCGGTGCCGTGGGCGGGATGAACATCGGCGAGACCATCGAGGGCTTGCAGCGCTACCCGATCAACGTGCGCTATCCGCGCGAGGTGCGGGATTCGCTGGACCGGCTGCGTGCCTTGCCCATCGTCACGCCGCGCGGGCAGCAGCTTGTCCTCTCCGACGTGGCCGACATTCGCATCGACGACGGCCCGCCGATGCTGCGCAGCGAAAACGCCCGCCTGGCCGGCTTCGTCTACGTCGATCTGCGCGGCCGCGATTTGGGCACGGCGGTGCGCGAGATGCAGCAAGCGGTGGCCGAGCAGGTGAAACTACCGCCCGGCTATTCGGTGTCGTGGTCTGGGCAGTTCGAGTTTCTCGAACGCGCCGCTGCCAAGCTCAAGCTGGTGGTGCCGTTCACGCTGCTGATCATCTTTGTGCTGCTCTATCTGACCTTCAAGCACTTCGGTGAAGCCCTGTTGTTGATGGCGACGCTGCCGTTTGCCCTGGTCGGCGGCATCTGGTTGTTGTATGGACTGGGCTACAACCTGTCGGTGGCGGGCGTCGTGGGCTTCATCGCGCTTGCCGGGGTGGCGGCCGAGTTCGGCGTGATCATGCTGCTGTACCTCAAGCAGGCGTGGATGGCACGCGTTGACCAGAACCAGACCAGCGAAGCCGATCTGCTGGACGCGATCCGCGAAGGGGCTGTGCTGCGCGTGCGACCCAAGGCGATGACCGTCGCGGTGATTCTGGCCGGCCTGCTGCCCATCATGTGGGGCGGGGGCACCGGCAGCGAGGTGATGCAACGTATCGCGGCACCCATGGTGGGCGGCATGATCACCGCGCCGCTGCTGTCGATGTTCGTGATTCCGGCAGCCTATTACCTGATGCGGCGGCCTCGTCGACAACCACACGCGCAAGCGCGCCCTATTCATTCAAACGGCGACCGCCCTTGATGAAACCCCCCGGTCTCTGGATTTGCCAGAGACCGGTTTCCCACCCTCTCAATTACTGGAGAAATCTGAATATGAAGAAATCACTGATCAACTCAATCGCGGCCATTCTTGTGCTTTCGGCGACTGCGGCGCTGGCGCAGCAAAAGATGATGGACGGAATGAAGGACGTGCCGATGGGCAAGCCAGCGGCAGGACAAACCGTACATATGGCCAAGGGCAAGGTCACCAAGGTCGATGCTGCTGCCAGCGTTGTCACACTGGCCCACGAACCAGTCAAGAGCCTGAACTGGCCCGCCATGACCATGGGTTTTAAGGTCAAAGACAAAATGATGCTGGACAAACTCACTGTCGGTAAGACCGTCGATTTCGAGTTTGCCCAGGCCGACAAGGGCTATGTCATCTCCAACGTGAAGTAGGCATCCTTCGATGAGCGAAGCAGACGGGCTGTTTGCTCGGCTGCTTGTTTGCCTCACTGATAGCACTCGCGCTACCGTTGGATCGGTGGGCACGGCATGACACCGAGCCGAACGAACAGATTACGTGATCATCCATGTGCGTGCTGGGGAATGAGTGTCAGCTTGAGCTATACCCTATCCTGGCGTCAGATCATCCGGCGCGGAAACGTCAGAATAGAGCTACCTCGCGAATTGTTTGACACATACCTTCAAAGGTCATAGATTTCTTCCTGACACATTTCCCTCAGGAGGATGCCTTGCACGGTCAGCGCATTGGTTACGTCCGCGTCAGCAGCTTCGACCAGAACCCAGAACGGCAGCTCGAACAGCTCCAGGTGGATAAAGTGTTCACCGACAAGGCGTCGGGCAAGGACACACGGCGGCCCGAACTGGAACGGCTGCTCGCCTTCGTGCGCGAAGGCGACACGGTCGTGGTGCACAGCATGGATCGTCTGGCGCGCAACCTCGACGACCTGCGCCGCCTGGTGCAGGGCCTCACCCAGCGCGGCGTGCGCATCGAGTTCCTGAAGGAGCATTTGACCTTCACCGGCGAGGACTCGCCGATGGCAAACCTGATGCTGTCGGTAATGGGCGCGTTCGCCGAGTTCGAACGCGCCTTGATCCGCGAGCGGCAGCGCGAGGGCATCGCGCTCGCCAAGCAGCGCGGGGCCTACCGTGGCAGGAAGAAATCCCTGTCGTCTGAGCGTATTGCCGAACTGCGCCAACGTGTCGAGGCTGGCGAGCAAAAGACCAAGCTGGCTCGTGAATTCGGAATCAGTCGCGAAACCCTGTATCAATACTTGAAAACGGATCAGTAAATATGCCGCGTCGTTCAATCCTGTCCGCCGCCGAGCGGGATAGCCTGCTGGCATTGCCGGACTCCAAGGACGACCTGATCCGACATTACACATTCAGCGATACCGACCTCTCTATCATCCGACAGCTGCGCGGGCCAGCCAATCGGCTGGGCTTTGCCGTGCAGCTTTGCTACCTACGCTTTCCGGGCGTCATCCTTGGCGTCGATGAACCGCCGTTCCCGCCCTTGCTGAAACTGGTCGCCGACCAGCTCAAGGTCAGCATCGAAAGCTGGGGCGAGTACGGACAGCGGGAGCAGACCCGGCGTGAGCACCTGGTCGAACTGCAAACGGTGTTCGGCTTCCAGCCGTTCACCATGAGCCATTACCGACAGGTAGTCCACACGCTGACCGAGCTGGCCATGCAAACCGACAAGGGCGTTGTGTTGGCCAACGCTTTGATTGAGCATCTGCGGCGGCAGTCGGTCATTCTGCCCGCCCTCAACGCCGTCGAGCGGGCGAGCGCCGAAGCGATCACTCGCGCCAACCGGCGCATCTACGACGCCTTGGCCAAACCGCTATCGGACGCGCATCGCCGCCGCCTCGACGATCTGCTCAAGCGCCGGGACAACGGCAAGACGACCTGGCTGGCCTGGCTGCGCCAGTCGCCGGTCAAGCCGAACTCGCGGCATATGCTGGAACACATCGAACGCCTCAAGGCGTGGCAGGCGCTCGATCTGCCTTCCGGCGTCGAGCGGTCGGTGCACCAGAACCGCTTGCTCAAGATCGCCCGCGAGGGCGGCCAGATGACGCCAGCCGACCTGGCCAAGTTCGAGCCGCAGCGGCGCTATGCCACCCTGGTGGCGCTCGCCATCGAAGGCATGGCTACCGTCACCGACGAAATCATCGACCTGCACGACCGCATCCTGGGCAAGCTGTTCAACGCCGCCAAGAACAAACATCAGCAGCAGTTCCAGGCATCCGGCAAGGCGATCAATGCCAAGGTGCGGCTGTTCGGCCGTATCGGCCAGGCGCTGATCGAGGCCAAGCAAGCCGGCCGCGATCCGTTCGCCGCCATCGAGACCGTCATGTCCTGGGATGCCTTCGCCGAGAGCGTCACCGAGGCGCAGAAACTCGCGCAGCCGGAGGACTTCGATTTCCTGCACCGCATCGGGGAGAGCTACGCCACGCTGCGCCGCTACGCGCCGGAATTCCTCGGCGTGCTCAAGCTGCGGGCCGCGCCCGCTGCCAAGGATGTGCTCGACGCCATCGAGGTGCTGCGCGGCATGAACAGCGACAACGCCCGCAAGGTGCCCGCCGATGCGCCAACCGAGTTCATCAAGCCGCGCTGGCAGAAACTGGTGATTACCGACACCGGCATCGACCGGCGTTACTACGAACTGTGCGCGCTGTCGGAGCTGAAGAACGCGCTGCGCTCCGGCGACATCTGGGTGCAAGGTTCCCGCCAGTTCAAGGATTTCGAGGACTACTTGGTGCCGCCCGCGAAATTCGCCAGCCTCAAGCAGGCCAGCGAATTGCCGCTGGCCGTGGCCACCGATTGCGACCAGTACCTGCATGAACGGCTGACGCTGCTGGAAACGCAGCTCGCCACCGTCAACCGCATGGCGCTGGCCAACGAGCTGCCGGACGCCATCATCACCGAGTCGGGACTGAAAATCACGCCACTCGACGCGGCGGTGCCCGATACCGCGCAGGCCCTGATCGACCAGACGGCGATGATCCTGCCGCACGTCAAGATCACCGAACTGCTGCTGGAGGTGGACGAGTGGACGGGCTTCACCCGTCACTTCGCACACCTGAAATCGGGCGACCTGGCCAAGGACAAAAACCTGTTGCTGACCACAATCCTGGCCGACGCGATCAACTTGGGCCTGACCAAGATGGCGGAGTCCTGCCCCGGCACGACCTACGCCAAGCTGGCCTGGCTGCAAGCCTGGCACATCCGCGACGAAACCTACGGGGCGGCGCTGGCCGAACTGGTCAACGCCCAATTCCGCCACCCGTTCGCCGAGCATTGGGGCGACGGCACCACGTCATCGTCGGACGGCCAAAACTTCCGCACCGGCAGCAAGGCCGAGAGCACCGGCCACATCAATCCGAAATACGGCAGCAGCCCCGGGCGGACGTTCTATACGCATATCTCCGACCAGTACGCGCCGTTCCACACCAAGGTCGTCAACGTCGGCGTGCGCGACTCGACCTACGTGCTCGACGGCCTGCTGTACCACGAATCCGACCTGCGGATCGAGGAGCACTACACCGACACGGCAGGGTTCACGGATCACGTCTTCGCGTTGATGCACCTCCTGGGCTTCCGCTTCGCGCCGCGCATCCGCGACCTGGGCGACACCAAGCTCTACATCCCGAAGGGCGATGCCACCTATGACGGGCTGAAGCCTATGGTCGGCGGCACGCTCAACATCAAGCACGTCCGCGCCCATTGGGATGAAATCCTGCGGCTGGCCACCTCGATCAAGCAGGGCACAGTCACGGCCTCGTTGATGCTCAGGAAGCTCGGCAGCTACCCGCGCCAGAACGGCCTGGCCGTAGCGCTGCGCGAGCTGGGCCGCATCGAGCGCACGCTGTTCATCCTCGACTGGCTGCAAAGCGTCGAGCTGCGCCGCCGCGTGCATGCCGGGCTGAACAAAGGCGAGGCGCGCAACGCGCTGGCCCGCGCCGTGTTCTTCAACCGCCTGGGGGAAATCCGCGACCGCAGCTTCGAGCAGCAGCGCTACCGAGCCAGCGGCCTCAACTTGGTCACGGCTGCCATCGTGCTGTGGAACACGGTCTATCTGGAGCGGGCCGCGAACGCCTTACGTGGCCACGGTCAAGCCGTCGCTGACGGCCTATTGCAGTACCTGTCGCCGCTCGGCTGGGAGCACATCAACCTGACCGGCGATTACCTCTGGCGCAGCAGCGCCAAGATCGGCGCGGGCAGGTTCAGGCCGCTACGGCCACTGCAATCGGCTTAGCGTGCTTTATTTTCCGTTTTCTGAGACGACCCCCACAAGCATCCTGATCCAAACCAACCTGCTCAGCTCGCTCCGCACACCGCACCCTCGCAATACGCTGGCTATAAACAGCGCGAAATCAAAGCACTTTCTCCGTAGCAAATCGAAGACTTTCAAGTTGGACGAGGCATGTCGCTCGCACTTGCAGCCGAACTCAATGGCTTCCCCGGCCCCGCCCACGTTGTGGAGCTGGGCGAAAAGTTGCGTCTAACGAAAGACCAAGAGCGAGAAGCGACGGCGCTTACAGAGCAGATGAAGGCCGACGCTCAACGATTCGGCAAGGACGCAATTGAGACCGAAAGGGAATTGGATCGCCTCTTCAGGTCAGGGCCGCCCAGCGAAGCCAGCGTGACTCAGGCAGTTGAACGCGCTGCGCTCGCGCAAGCTTCGCTTCGCGCTTCGCATCTGAACTACCACCTGCGGACGGTCGCAATCCTCACGCCAATGCAAGTAGCGCGCTATCAAGAACTGCGCGGCTATGTAGCGCCTGCCAGCGCTATTCCAAAACACAGGGCAAATTGATGCTGCTGCACAGCAGGCCTGGTGTTTCCGTCATCGACCGGTACGCAACCGCAAGGCGTTCGCGATCACTGACGCCGAACTTAGGCTCATCGCCAGGGCCGCAATCATTGGCGACAGCAGCCATCCGGTGAAGGGATACAGCAGCCCTGCAGCAATCGGTATGCCCAGCGCGTTGTAGAGGAAGGCAAACA
>NZ_JBMIRS010000104.1:0-49539 GCF_049198005.1 Paracidovorax sp. MALMAid1276
CAGGAGTCTGCGCGGTAGAAGGCATCGAAGCGAAACGCGCGAAAACCGAGGATCGCGGGGTACTACCGACAAGCCCAGGGTGGCGCCCTGGGCACAGGCGGTAGTACCGCGTGAGACCGGTTTATCGTGCGTTGCAGCCGATGCTCCTTCTGCCGCGCAGACTCCTAAGTAGGGGCAAGGGTTTCAAGAGCGACAAATACAGCGTACCCACGTAAAATCGCGGGTTACCCACCACAGACGCGCCCCATGTCGCCCCCTCCGCCCAGGGGCCGGCGCGCCCCCCACTGCATGAACGCCCCCGTCGACGTCTCCTTTTTTGCGCGCGCCGCAAAGCCCTTGACCAGCTACCGTCCGTACTGGGCCAAGCGCTTTGGCACGGCGCCGTTTTTGCCGATGAGCCGCGCCGAAATGGAAAAGCTGGGCTGGGACAGCTGCGACATCATCCTGGTGACGGGCGATGCCTATGTGGACCACCCCAGCTTCGGCATGGCCGTGATCGGCCGCACACTCGAAGCCCAGGGCTTTCGCGTCGGCATCATCGCCCAGCCCGACTGGCAGAGTGCCGAGCCCTTCAAGGCGCTGGGCAAGCCCAACCTGTTCTGGGGCGTGACGGCGGGCAACATGGATTCGATGATCAACCGGTACACCGCCGACCGGAAGATCCGCAGCGACGACGCCTACACCCCCGGCGACGTGGGCGGCAAGCGCCCCGACCGCGCGGCCATCGTCTACAGCCAGCGCTGCCGCGAGGCCTACAAGGACGTGCCCATCATCCTGGGCGGCATCGAAGGCAGCCTGCGCCGCATTGCGCACTACGACTACTGGAGCGACAAGGTGCGCCGCTCCATCGTGGTCGACAGCAAGTGCGACCTGCTGCTCTACGGCAACGCCGAGCGCGCGCTGGTCGAGGTGGCCCACCGCATCGCCGCGCGCGAGCCCGTGGAGAACATCACCGACGTGCGCGGCACCGCCTTTGTGCGCCGGCCCGACGACGAGAGCGGCAAGGGCTGGTTCGAGATTGACTCCACCACCGTGGACGAGCCAGGCCGCGTGGAGCCGCACATCAACCCCTACATGACCACCAGCGAGCAGGCGGCCGCCCAGGGCGCCACCTGCAGCAAGGAAGACGGGGGTGCTACTGAATCAATAGCTATCAGCCCTTTGTCAGTAAGCGCTGAGGGCCAAAAAGGCCCCAATCCTGCCATCCAGCCGATCCAGTTCGTCGCCAACCCCGCGCTCAAGGCCCGGCTCAAGCAGCCCCCGCGCGACAAGACCGTGATCCGCCTGCCCAGCTACGAGCAGGTGAAAAGCGACCCGGTGCTGTACGCCCACGCCAACCGCGTGCTGCACCTCGAAACCAATCCCGGCAACGCCCGCGCCCTGGTGCAGGCCCACGGCGAGGGCGCGACGGCGCGCGACGTGTGGATCAACCCGCCGCCCATCCCGCTGACCACGGCCGAGATGGACCACGTGTTCGACCTGCACTACGCACGCGGACCGCACCCCAGCTACGCCGACGAGAACGGCAGCCACGACGGCGCAACCAAGATCCCTGCGTGGGAGATGATCCGCTTCAGCGTGAACATCATGCGCGGCTGCTTCGGCGGCTGCACCTTCTGCTCCATCACCGAGCACGAAGGCCGCATCATCCAGAGCCGGTCCGAAGATTCCATCATTCAGGAGATCGAGGACATCCGCGACAAGGTGAAAGGCTTCACCGGCACCATCTCTGACCTGGGTGGCCCGACGGCCAACATGTACCGCCTGGGCTGCCGCACGCCCGAGATCGAGGCCGCCTGCCGCAAGCCCAGCTGCGTCTACCCGGGCATCTGCCAGAACCTCACCACCGACCACGGCCCGCTGATCAAGATCTACCGCCGCGGCCGCGCGCTCAAGGGCATCAAGAAGATCCTCATCGGATCGGGCCTGCGCTACGACCTGGCCGTGAAGTCGCCGGAATACGTGAAGGAGCTGGTGCAGCACCACGTGGGTGGCTACCTCAAGATTGCGCCCGAGCACACCGAGCAGGGGCCGCTGTCCAAGATGATGAAGCCGGGCATCGGCAGCTACGACCGCTTCAAGCAGATGTTCGAGAAGTTCAGCGAAGAGGCGGGCAAGAAACAGTTCTTGATTCCGTACTTCATCGCCGCGCACCCCGGCACCAGCGACGAGGACATGATGAACCTCGCCATCTGGCTGAAAAAGAACGGCTTTCGCGCCGACCAGGTGCAGACCTTCTACCCCAGCCCCATGGCCACGGCCACGGCCATGTACCACTCGGGCCGCAACCCGCTCACCCGCGTGCGCCGCCAGATGCGCGACGTGGATGACGAATCCGTGGACATCGTGCGGGGCGAGAAGCGCCGCCGCCTGCACAAGGCGTTTTTGCGCTACCACGACCCGAACAACTGGCCACTGCTGCGCGAGGCGCTCAAGGCCATGGGACGGGCGGACCTGATCGGCAACGGCAAGCACCACCTGATCCCGACCTTCCAGCCGCTGACCGATGGCGGCTACCAGAGTGCGCGCAAGAAAAACAGCACGTCGGGCAAGGGCGGCTCGGGCTTGGGCTATGCCATCAACAAGGACGGCAAGGCGGTGGCGCTGCGCCCGCGCAACCAGGACACACAGGAGCCGAAGGAAGACGTGCGCTTCCGCACCAGCCAGCCCAAGCCGGGGCGCATCCTGACCCAGCACACGGGCCTGCCGCCGAGGGCGACCGGGGGCGGCAAGCCCTCGGCGCGCCGCTCCAAATAACGCGCCCCCGCCTCTTCACCATTCCTCAGGATCGAAGAACGGCGGGGCGCTGGCCCTATGGCGTCTTGCGGCCGGGCTGGTCGCTGGCCGCCGTGGGGTGCTCGCCGCCTTCGGCCGCATGGGTGCCCACAACCACTGACTGCGCGGCTCCATCCGCAGGCTGCGGAATCAGGTCTTCGATGATGAAGGTGCGGTAGTAAAACGCCGTCACGGCGCCGGCCGGTGTGATGGCGTCCACCAGCCGTTCGGGCGTGTCCTTGTCTGCCATTGCAATCAGCAGTCCGTGGTGTCCCTTGCCGGCCAGGTCGGCAATGCGGCGCACCATGTCGCCCTCGGCGCCTACGGAGGGCAGGGGGGCGTCGGCTGTGCCGAGCGTGCGAACGATCTCGGCCAAGATGACGTCGGGGCTGGCATACGAAGTGCCCCCTTCGTGGCCTGCGTTCTGCAGCTTGCTGGCTGCTTCGCGCAGGCAGTCCTCGTCGGGAAAGAGGGCGAACACATGGCCGGTGGGGTAGAAAACGCCACCCATGTTGGTCATGGTGGAATCTAGAACGAGGGGTTTCATGGTCATCTCCCGGTTGTGTTACTGACCTTTCGCATTGAAACGCAAAATGGGCACGACGGGGTGTAGGCCAGCGGGCATTTTTGGCGTCGGCTGGGTGTTCTGGCTTCCGGTGTTCGAATGAAAATGCCTTCCAGCGCTTTTCTGGTATGGGCCGGGTGCTATAAAAAAAGGATTTCGCGCTGCGATGGCAGCTGCTGCGGGGCCTGCAAGCTGGTTCGTCCGCAAGCGGGATCAAAACGATGGGCTACGCGCTCAGCCAGCCGCCCACCCATGCTGCCAACGCCGCGCAGTGGATCACGACCGTGGCCCAGTACACGGCACGGAACTGCACCTTGCGCGATTTGTGCCGCAGCCACTGTTGTGCAAACCAGGCGCCCGGCCAGCCACCCGCCAGGGCGAGCAGGTGCAGATGGCTTTCGCGGGTGCGCCACTGGCCGTTCTCGGCGGCGCTTTTGTCCATGGCGTACGTCGCAAACGTGAGCAGATTGACGGCCACTGCCGCGCCCAGGGCCCACAGCGGCAGCCGGCCCGCCCACACCCCCCAGCCCATCAATGCTGACCAGCCGAGCATCAGCAGGAAGGCGGCCGATTGGCCTGTGGGAACGCTTTTGCGCTGCCGCGCCTGCGGGCGCATGGATCCGGGCGCTGGGTGCGCTTTGCGGGCGTGGGCTCCGCCCTCTACGGGGGGCGCCTTCCCCCGGCGCGCGGACGCTGCAGGTCGTCCTGCGGGAGCCATTGCCGACCGCACTGCCATCGCGCGCGGGCCTTTGCCGCCCTGGTAGTCCCTCACATGAAAGAACACCTCGGCCGCAGTGTCGGGGCTGCGGATGAAGCCGAATGCCCGTTCGGAGTTCCAGCGGATGACCGTTCCCTGTTTCTGCATGGGTGAGATCTGCGTTCAGGGCAGCGTGTGCAGTGGAATGTCCTGTGCCACGGCCAGCGCGTCCAGCTGCGCGCGCGTCTGCGCCTGCAGAAACGCCGCGATCGCCGTGTGGGTGGCTGTGGCACGCATCGCCTGCGGGTGGCCGTCGGCCGGCAGGCCCGCTGCCGCGCACAGGCGCGCGGCAAAGTGCGGCTCCAGCGCGGCCACGGCCACGCGGCCGTCGGCGCAGGGGTAGATGCGGTAACCGGCGTGGGCGCCGCCGACGTCGCCCTCCGGCGTGGTCAGGCCCCAGTCGTGCGGGTGGGCCAGCCAGGCGGTGGCGTCGGCCAATGCGACCTCGATGCACACGCCGCTGCCGGTGTGGGCGCGCTCCAGCAGAGCCTGCAGCACGGCCTCGCTGGCCATCAGCGCGCCGCCCATGTCTGCGTACAGCGTGGGGGGCATTTCCGAGCCCGTGACCAGACCGGCTTCGGCCAGGTACGTCAGGTCGTGGCCGGGCTCCTCGGCCCGCTCACCCGCAGCGCCGACGATGCGCACCAGCGACAGGCGCGGGTATTTCGATTGCAGCGCCTCCCAGGCCAGGCCCAGCTTGGCCAGCGCCGACGGGCGAAAGGAGGTGATGAGCACGTCGGTGCGTTCCAGCTCTGCATGCAGCGCGGCCTGGCCTTCGGGCGTCTTGAGGTGCGCATGCACCACACGGACCCCTTCATGCAGCGTGGCGTAGGCGGGGGGGCTGTAGATGCCCATGGGGTCGGCGCTGGGCATGCCCGCTGCCGGGGGCGGCTCCAGCTTGGTGCACTCCGCTCCCATCCGCGCGCAGCGCATCAGGGCGGCGGGGCCGGGCAGATTGAGTGCGAGGCTCAGGACACGGGTGTTGCGCAAGGGCTGGGGCGGGGTGGCGGGCATGGGCGGGGTTGTCTCCGGAATGTCGTTGTGGGGCAAGGCAGGGCGGGGCGGGGCAGAGCGGGCGCTGGAACTTCGCGGCGCGCCCAGGCTCCGTTCCTGCGTTATACATAATTTGTTACGCTCCCTTTCACGCCATGCAACGCAGAACTTCTTTGGCCGCTCTTGCCGGGCTGGCCACCTTTCCGGGAGCTTTCATGACTTCGTCCATCGGCAGTGCCGCCACGGCCGCTGCGCTGCAGGCGCTCAAGCCCTCGCCCCGCATGCCCGTGCTTTTTGTGGGGCACGGCAGCCCGATGAATGCCATCGAGGACAACGCCTGGCGCCGCAGCTGGCAGGCGATGGGCGCCGAGCTGATGGCGCGTGCCGAGCCGCCGCAGCTCATCCTGTGCGTGTCGGCCCACTGGCTGACGCGCGGCGGCTGGCAGCTGACGGGCATGGCCCGTCCCAAGACGATTCATGACTTCGGCGGCTTTCCGCAGGCGCTGTTCGACCAGCAGTACCCGGCACCCGGCGCGCCGCACGTCGCGCGCAGCCTCGCGGCCCAGCTGAAGTCGCCCGCCACCGGCACGGCCCTGGGGGTGGATGAGGGGGAATGGGGCCTGGACCATGGCACCTGGTCGGTGCTCAAGCCCATGTTCCCCCAGGCGCAGATCCCGGTGATGCAGCTGAGCATGGACTACAGCCGCGCCCCGGCTGAGCACTATGCGCTGGGCCAGCAGCTGAAGGCGCTGCGCGAGCGCGGCGTGCTCATCGTGGGCAGCGGCAACATCGTGCACAACCTGCGCCTCACCCGCCGGGGCACGGCCGCCAACGAGGCTTATGACTGGGCGGCAGAGTTCGACACCGTGGTGCAAGACCAGATCAAGAAGGGCCAGCTTGGCGCCCTGCACGATTTCCTGAAACTCGGCGCGGTGGCCCGGCAGGCCCATCCGACGCACGAGCACTATCTGCCGCTGCTGTATGCCGCCGGTGCCGTCGATTCCAGCGAGATGCCGCGCTTCTTCAACACCGGTTACCAGTCGGCGTCGATCTCGATGCGGTCTGTTCTCTGGGGTTGAACTTCAAAAAAGATAGCTGCTAGCGCTTATGCAGTAAGCGCTAAGGCCCAAATTGAACACAAAAAAGCCGCCCGAGGGCGGCTTTTTTGTGTCAAGTGGGAGCGCCGCGCCTCAGACCACCTTGGCGATGGCCTGGCAGACGTAGTCAATGTTCTTGCTGTTGAGCGCAGCCACGCACATGCGGCCGGTGTCGGTGCCGTACACGCCGAACTCATTGCGCAGGCGCACCATCTGGTCCTTGGACAGGCCCGAATAGCTGAACATGCCGATCTGGGTGGTGATGAAGCTCATGTCCTGCTTCACGCCAGCGGCCTTCAGGCCATCGACCAGCTTCTGGCGCATGGCCTTGATGCGCACGCGCATTTCGGCCAGTTCGCCTTCCCATTGGGCACGCAGCTCAGGGTTGTTCAGCACGGCCGCCACCACGGCGCCGCCGTGGATGGGTGGGTTGGAGTAGTTGGTGCGGATCACGATCTTGAGCTGGCTCAGCACGCGCGAGGCTTCTTCCTTGTCGGCGCACAGCACCGACAGGCCGCCCACGCGCTCGCCATACAGGCTGAAGCTCTTGCTGAAAGACGTGGAAACAAAGAAATTCAGGCCAGCGGCCACAAACTTGCCGATCACGGCGCCGTCTTCGGCGATGCCGTGGCCAAAGCCCTGGTAGGCCATGTCCAGGAAGGGCGTCAGGCCCTTGGCCTTGACGGCGGCGATGACCTGGTCCCACTGCTCGGCCGTGATGTCATAGCCCGTGGGGTTGTGGCAGCAGGCGTGCAGCACGACGATGGTGCCGGGGGCGGCTGCGTTCAGGCTGGCGAGCATGCCGTCGAAGTTCACGCCGCGCTTTTCGGCGTCGTAATAGGCATACGTGCCGACTTCAAAACCGGCATTGGTGAACAGCGCGCGGTGGTTTTCCCAGCTGGGGTCAGAGATCAGTACCTTGGCGTTGGGGCTGACCTTTTTGAGGAAGTCGGCGCCGATCTTCAGGCCGCCGGTGCCGCCGATGGCCTGCACGGTGGCCACACGGCCGGACTTCACGGGTTCGCTGTCGGCACCGAACACCAGGCCCTTGACGGCGTTGTCGTACGCCACGATGCCGTCGATGGGCAGATAGCCACGGGCCGTGGGGGCGGACATCATGGTCTTTTCGGCCGCCTGCACGCACTGCAGCAGGGGCAGCTTGCCGTTGTCGTCGAAATAGACGCCGACGCCCAGGTTGACCTTGTTGGGGTTGGTGTCTGCGGCGAATTGCTCATTGAGACCCAGGATGGGGTCGCGGGGGGCCATTTCGACGGCGGTGAACAGAGACATGAAAATCCTTGGGATAGAGGTTGTCAGTAGCGAGGAATCCGGGTGTGGTGTACCGTGCCGGGTTCCGCCGATTTTAACGGCCCGCCTCTTTCACTCGTTGACTGCACCCATGCCGGATATCACACAGGTCATGACGGAAAAGCAAGACGGCGAATTCGTCCGCTTTCCCGATTCCCCTTTCGAGCTGTTCCAGCCCTACCCACCCGCCGGCGACCAGCCCGAAGCCATCGGCAAGCTGGTGGAGGGGCTGAACGACGGCGAGGCCTTCCAGACCTTGCTGGGCGTGACCGGCTCGGGCAAGACCTTCACCATGGCCAATGTGATCGCCCGCATGGGGCGGCCCGCCATCGTGTTTGCGCCCAACAAGACGCTGGCTGCGCAGCTCTACAGCGAGTTCCGCGAGTTCTTCCCCAAGAATGCGGTGGAGTACTTCGTCAGCTACTACGACTACTACCAGCCTGAGGCCTACGTGCCGCAGCGCGACCTTTTCATCGAGAAGGACAGCGCCATCAACGAGCACATCGAGCAGATGCGCCTGTCGTGTACCAAGAGCCTGATGGAGCGGCGCGACGTGGTCATCGTGGCCACCGTGTCCGCGATCTATGGCATTGGCGAGCCCGAGAGTTACCACCGCATGGTGATGACGCTCAGGGTGGGCGACAAGGCGGGCCAGCGCGACGTGATTGCGCAGCTGATCCGCATGCAGTACCAGCGCAACGAGCAGGACTTTGCGCGCGGCAAGTTCCGCGTGCGGGGCGACACCATCGACGTGTTTCCCGCTGAACATTCCGAACTGGCAATTCGCATCGAGCTGTTTGACGACGAGGTGGAGAGTCTGCAGCTGTTCGACCCGCTCACGGGGCGGATCAAGCAGAAGATTCCTCGCTTCACCGTCTATCCCAGCAGCCACTACGTCACGCCACGCGACAAGGTGCTGGCGGCCGTCGAAACCATCAAGATCGAGCTGGCCGATCGGCTCAAGCAGTTGCTGGATGACGGCAAGCTAGTGGAGGCGCAGCGGCTGGAGCAGCGCACCCGCTTTGACCTGGAAATGCTCAGCGAGGTCGGGCACTGCAAGGGCATCGAAAACTACACGCGCCACCTTTCGGGCGCAGCACCCGGCGACCCGCCCAGCACGCTGACCGACTACATGCCCAAGGACGCGATCATGTTCTTGGACGAAAGCCACCAGATGATCGGCCAGCTCAGCGCCATGTACAACGGCGACCGCGCGCGCAAGACTACGCTGGTGGAGTACGGTTTCCGGCTGCCGTCGGCGCTGGACAACCGCCCGCTCAAGTTTGAGGAGTTCGAGCAGCGCATGCGGCAGGTGATTTTCGTGTCTGCCACGCCGGCGGACTATGAAAAGACCCACGCCGGCCAGGTGGTGGACCAGGTGGTGCGGCCCACCGGGCTGGTGGACCCGGTGGTCGAGGTGCGCCCCGCCACGCACCAGGTGGACGACGTGCTGCAGGAAATCCGCATCCGCACCGAGCAGAACGACCGGGTGCTGATCACCACGCTGACCAAGCGCATGGCGGAGCAACTGACCGACTACCTTACGGACAACGGAGTGAAGGTACGGTATCTGCACAGCGACGTGGACACCGTGGAGCGGGTGGAAATCATCCGCGACCTTCGGTTGGGGGCCTTCGACGTGCTGGTGGGCATCAACCTGCTGCGCGAGGGCCTGGACATTCCCGAGGTCTCGCTGGTGGCCATCCTGGATGCCGACAAGGAAGGCTTTCTGCGGGCCGAGCGCAGCCTGATCCAGACCATTGGGCGTGCAGCGCGCAATCTCAACGGCAAAGCGATTCTCTATGCCGACCGCATCACCGAGTCCATGAAGAAAGCCATGGACGAGACGGAACGGCGTCGCATCAAGCAGATCGCATACAACGAAGCGCACGGGATCACTCCCCGCAGCATTGTCAAGCGGGTAAGAGACCTGATTGACGGTGTCTACAGCGAGAAAGCCGGAAAGGATGCCGAACGCATGGAGCAGGAGGCAATGCGTCGCGCACAGGTCGAGGACATGTCGGAGAAAGACGTCTCGCGCGAGATCAAGCGGCTGGAGAAGCTCATGCTGGAGCATGCGCGGAATCTGGAATTCGAGCAGGCCGCCCGGGTCAGGGACCAGTTGACGCGCTTGAAAGACCAGGCCTTCGGGGCGCACGGGGGCGACTCCATGGTTTTGTAAGGCAGGAGTTGATGAAGGAAAACTATCTGGTCGATAAAAAACCAGTTGGTTTTTTAACCCGACAGAATCGATAGGGATTTGTGTTATACTTGCGCAAAACACTCAACAAAAACAGCCCAACGATGAAGGGCTCCGCAGTAGTCAGGCAAATCATTGGCCGTGCGGAGTAAGGGGCGGAGACGGTGCCCTCGTCGGCCAACAGTCGGCGTAGGCGGTTTCTTCAACGAACAAGCCTTAGCACAAGGAGCTTGCGATGCGTCTCACAACCAAAGGCCGTTTTGCGGTCACCGCCATGATCGATCTGGCCCTGCGTCAGAACAATGGTCCCGTCACCCTCGCTGCCATCAGCCAGCGCCAGCAGATTTCCCTGTCGTACCTGGAACAGCTTTTTGGCAAGCTGCGCCGCCACGAGCTCGTGGAGTCCACGCGCGGTCCGGGCGGTGGTTACACCCTGGCCCGCAAGGCGGCAGACATCACGGTGGCAGACATCATCGTGTCGGTGGATGAGCCCATCGACGCCACGCAGTGCGGCGGCAAGGAAAACTGCCTGGGTGAAGCAGGGCGCTGCATGACCCACGAGCTGTGGGCCTCGCTGAATCAGCGCATGGTGGAGTTTCTTGACTCGGTCACCCTCCAGAAGCTGGTGGACGAGCAGATCGCCAAGGGCGTGCAGATCGAAGACAAGCCGGTGGTCCGGCGCGCCATCTCCACCACTCCGGTGGTCAAGCCGATCCGCGTGAACGCTCCCAACTCGGTGTTCGCGCTGGGTAACGCTTTCGCCAAGTCTTGAACGGGCTGAGGCCCTGACTGGCCCGGTGGGTCAGCTTGGCCGTGAGCTTCTCTTCAGCCAGCCGTCTTGATTTTGTACGTTTAATTTTCCGATTTCGAGTTTGCCAGCCAGCAACCTTCTCTGAGCCAGCCATGGACATGACCCCGCACTTTCCCATCTATCTCGACTATGGCGCCACGACCCCGGTAGATCCGCGTGTTGTGGATGCCATGATTCCCTGGTTGCGCGAACACTTCGGCAACGCGGCGTCGCGCAGCCACGCGTGGGGCTGGGAAGCCGAGGAAGCCGTCGAGAAGGCCCGTGGCCAGGTCGCGGACCTCATTGGCGCAGACCCGCGTGAGATCGTCTGGACCAGCGGCGCCACCGAGTCCATCAATCTGGCCCTGAAGGGCGCGGCCCATTTCTACAAGGGCAAGGGCAAGCACCTCATCACGCTCAAGACCGAGCACAAGGCCGTGCTGGACACCATGCGCGAGCTGGAGCGCCAAGGCTTCGAGGTCACCTATCTGGATGTGCAGGAGGACGGGCTGGTCAACATGGATGCGCTCAAGGCCGCCATCCGCCCGGACACCATCCTGATCAGCGTGCTGTTTGTGAACAACGAAATCGGTGTGATCCAGGACGTTCCGGCGATTGGTGCGATGTGCCGCGAGAAGGGCATCCTGTTCCACGTCGATGCCGCCCAGGCCACCGGCCGCGTTGCCATCGACATGTCCACGCTGCCCGTCGATCTGATGAGCATGACGGCGCACAAGACCTATGGCCCCAAGGGCATTGGCGCGCTGTTTGTGCGCCGCAAGCCGCGTGTGCGCCTGGAAGCGCAGATGCACGGTGGCGGCCATGAGCGCGGCATGCGTTCGGGCACGTTGCCCACGCACCAGATTGTGGGCATGGGCGAAGCGTTCCGCATCGCCAAGGAAGAAATGGCCGAGAGCAATGCAAAGGCGCATGCGCTGCAGCAGCGTCTGCTCGACGGGCTCAAGGACATCGAGCAGGTGTTCATCAATGGCAGCATGGAGCGCCGTGTTCCGCAGAACCTGAACATGAGCTTCAACTATGTCGAAGGCGAGTCGCTCATCATGGGCATCAAGGGCTTGGCGGTGTCGTCCGGCTCGGCATGCACATCGGCCAGCCTGGAGCCCAGCTATGTGCTGCGTGCACTGGGCCGTAGCGACGAACTGGCCCACAGCAGCCTGCGCATGACCATCGGCCGGTTCACCACCGAAGAAGAGATCGACTACGCCATCACCACCATTCGCGAGAACGTCGCCCGCTTGCGCGAGCTGAGCCCTCTGTGGGAGATGTACAAGGATGGCATCGACATCAGCACCATTCAGTGGGCTGCGCACTGATCCCCGTTTACGAAGATTCAAGAGGTACACATCATGGCTTACTCCGACAAAGTGGTAGACCACTACGAAAACCCCCGCAACGTGGGTTCGTTTGACAAGGGTGATGACTCGGTAGGCACCGGCATGGTCGGCGCTCCGGCCTGTGGCGACGTGATGAAGCTGCAGATCAAGGTGAACCCAGCCACCGGCGTGATCGAAGATGCGCGCTTCAAGACCTATGGCTGCGGCTCTGCCATCGCTTCGTCGTCGCTCGTGACCGAATGGGTCAAGGGCAAGACGCTGGATGAAGCAGCCGCTCTCAAGAACAGCGAGATCGCCGAAGAACTGGCGCTTCCGCCCGTGAAGGTGCATTGCTCCATCCTGGCGGAAGACGCGATCAAGGCCGCAGTTCTGGATTACAAGACCAAGCACGCGCAGACCGCACCTGCCGCCTGATTTGTTGATTCACGCATGGATGGATCAAGAGACATGGCCATTACGCTGACAGAAGCCGCTGCCCGGCACGTGAACCGCTACCTGACCCGCCGCGGCAAGGGGTTGGGCGTGCGCCTGGGTGTGAAGACAACGGGCTGCTCGGGGCTTGCGTACAAACTTGAGTACGTGGACGAAAGCGAGCCGGAAGACATCGTTTTCGAGAACCACGGCGTCAAGGTGCTCATCGATCCCAAGAGCCTGGCCTACATCGACGGCACCGAGCTCGACTTTGTGCGCGAAGGACTGAACGAAGGCTTCAAGTTCAACAACCCCAACGAGCGCGACCGCTGCGGGTGCGGAGAGAGCTTCCGCGTCTGAGTGTCTGCCGCCTCCCTTCGCCAAACCGCCATCGCGCAGCGCGCTGGCGGTTTTTTATTGGAAGAGCCGATCGGCAAGGCGAGGGCTCAACATCTTCGTTTCCTCCACGGACCGATATTTCTGGACACTCCCTTCGCCCATGAACCTGCAATCTGACGACTTCGAATTGTTTGGACTGGAGCGCCGCTATGCGCAGGAGCGCAGCACCATTGACGCGCGCTGGAAGGAGTTGCAGCGCGAAGCCCATCCCGACAAGTTTGCGGCGCAGGGCCCGGCGGCGCAGCGCGTGGCGATGCAGTGGTCCGTGCGCATCAACGAGGCTTACCAGCGCCTCAAGGACCCGCAGCGTCGCGCGGCCTATCTGTGCGAGCTGAATGGAGCACCCATTCAGGCCGAAGACAACACAGCCATGCCCGCCGCCTTCCTGATGCAGCAGATGGAGTGGCGTGAGGCGCTGGAAGAGGCGCAAGACGAGGGTGATCTTGACGCGCTCGATACGCTCGTTGAGCAGGCGCGCAGAGCAGCGCTTGCGCAATGCGGACACCTCATCGACGAGCGGGGGGCCTATGCAGAAGCGGCGCGCCAGGTCAGAGCCCTCATGTTCATTGCGCGATTTGCCGAAGGCATCGAACGGCGCCGAGAGCAACTGGGACAATAGCGAGGTTTTGCTTTTCCTTCGGAGTACTCCATTTCCCGCCAATGCGGTCGAGTGCTCCGCCACGTTGAGATCCGAATTTTCATGGCGCTTTTGCAGATTTCCGAACCCGGCCAGTCTCCTAACCCGCACGAGCGGCGCATCGCAGTGGGCATTGACCTGGGCACCACGCACTCGCTGGTTGCCGCAGTGCGCAACGGCGTTGCCGAGTGTCTGCCCGACGCCGAAGGCCGCGTGCTGCTACCTTCAGTGGTGCGCTACCTCGACAATGGCGGGCGCCAGATGGGCTACGACGCCATGGCTGCCCAGGCCATCGATCCGCGCAACACCATTGCCTCGGCCAAGCGCTTCATGGGACGCGGCCTGAAGGATGTGGCCGAAGCGGGCAAGCTGCCCTATGAGTTCGTTGCGCCCTCCGACGACGCAGGGGCCGGCGGCATGGTCAGCATTGCAACGGTGAACGGACCCAAATCGCCGGTCGAGATCAGTGCCGAGATTCTTGCAACGCTGCGCTATCGTGCCGAAGACACCTTCAACGACGACCTGTACGGCGCCGTCATCACGGTACCTGCGTACTTCGATGATGCCCAGCGCCAAGCCACCAAGGATGCTGCCAAGCTGGCGGGCATCCACCTGCTCAGACTGATCAATGAGCCGACTGCGGCTGCCATCGCCTACGGCCTCGACAATGCGAGCGAAGGCGTCTATGCGGTCTACGACCTCGGGGGCGGCACGTTCGACATCTCGATCCTGCGGCTTGCGCAGGGTGTGTTCGAGGTGATCGCCACCGGTGGCGATTCGGCTCTGGGTGGTGATGACTACGATGCCGCACTCGCAGACTGGGTGCTGAACAAGCTCAATCTGCAGGCGGTGTCCTCGGCCGACAAGGCGGCTGTGCGCATGGCGGCACGTGCGTGCAAGGAGGCATTGACTGCTACTGATTTAGTAGCATTCTCTGTAATGCTGGAAAGCGGTAGGGCCGTTTTTGATGTGAGGCGTAGTGATTTTGAGGCGGCCACCGCGGCGCTTACTGCGCGATCCATGGCTGCGGTGCGCCGGGCACTGCGTGACGCCCACCTGACCCGCGACGAGGTGCAAGGGGTGGTGATGGTGGGCGGATCCACCCGCATGCCGCAGGTGCAACGCGCGGTGGCGGAATTTTTCGGCACCGACCCGCTCACCAACCTCAACCCAGACGAGGTCGTTGCGCTGGGTGCCGCCATCCAGGCCAACCAGCTGGCCGGCAACAACACCGCCGGTGACCTGTTGCTGCTGGACGTGATCCCGCTGTCGCTGGGCATCGAAACCATGGGAGGGCTGGTGGAGCGGATTGTGGCTCGCAACGAAACCATTCCCACCGCCAAGGCGCAGGATTTCACCACCTATAAGGATGGGCAGACCGCGCTGGCCATTCACGTGGTGCAGGGCGAGCGGGACCTGGTGCAGGACTGCCGCAGCCTTGCGCGCTTTGAGCTGCGGGGCATTCCACCCATGGCGGCCGGCGCGGCGCGCATTCGCGTGACCTTCACCGTGGATGCCGACGGCCTCCTGAGCGTCAGCGCCAAAGAGCAGGGCAGTGGCGTGGAAGCCCGCATCGACGTGAAGCCGTCGTATGGGCTGTCGGACGATGAGATTGCGCGCATGCTGCAGGACGGCTTCGCGACAGCGTCCCAGGACATGAAGACCCGCGCGCTGGTGGAGGCCCGCGTGGACGCGGACCGCATGCTGCTGGCCACCCAAAGCGCGCTTGATGCCGATGGTGATGTGCTCAGCGCGGAAGAGCGTGCCAGCATTGACCGCTTGATGGCGGCGCTGCGTGCCCAGCGTGAGGCGCAGGACGCTGCAAGCATTGAAGCCGCCACGCAGGCGCTGGCCCAGGGCACCGAGGCCTTTGCGGCACAGCGCATGAACCGCGGCATCCAGCAGGCGCTGGCGGGCAAGAACGTGAAAAACCTGTGAGCCTGCTGCCGCCGCACCCGTAGATCAAGTCAAGAACGCCCCATGCCCGTCATCAAGATCCTTCCCCACCCCGAGTACTGCCCGGCAGGCGCCGAAATCACGGCGCCCGCAGGCACGTCCATCTGCGAAGCCCTGCTCGAGAACGACATCGACATCGAACATGCCTGCGACATGAGCTGTGCATGCACCACCTGCCATGTCATCGTGCGCCAGGGGCTGTCTTCGCTCAACGATGCCGAGGAAGAAGAGGAAGACCTGCTGGATCGTGCGTGGGGCCTTGAGCCGCAATCGCGCCTTTCGTGCCAGGCGATCCTGGCGCAAACGGATTTGACCGTGGAAATCCCCAAGTACACGATCAACCATGCCAAGGAAAACCACTGAGGCAGGTTCACGCCTGCTGTCGTTGATATGACACGCCAAATCGTCCTGGACACCGAAACCACCGGCCTCTCTGCCGAAGGGGGCGACCGCATCATCGAACTCGGATGCGTGGAGCTGCTCAACCGCAAGCTCACCGGCAACAACCTGCATCTGTATTTCAACCCCGGGCGGGACAGCCATGAAGACGCCCTGAAGGTGCATGGCATCAGCAATGAGTTCCTGAGGGACAAGCCAAAGTTTGCCGAGGTGGTGGACGACATCCTGCAGTATCTGCAGGGCGCCGAAATCATCATCCACAACGCCGCTTTCGACGTGGGTTTCCTCAACAAGGAGCTGGAGCTGGTGGGGCGCCCGGGCTTCCGAAACTTTGTCGAGAGCGTGACGGACACCCTGGCGATGGCCAAGGAAATGTATCCGGGCAAGCGCAATTCGCTTGACGCGCTGTGCGACCGCCTGGGCGTGGACAACTCTGGCCGCACGCTGCATGGCGCCTTGCTGGACGCCGAACTGCTCGCCGATGTCTATATCAATCTCACCCGTGGACAGGACGCGCTGCTGATCGCCGATGACGTGCAGGACGTGGCAGGGGGGGTGAAGGTCGCCAGCATTGATCTGCGCAGTCTGGCGCTTCCTGTTTTGAAGGCGAGCGAGCAGGAGCTTGCGGCGCATGCCGACGTGCTCACCCAGATCGACAAAGCGAGCGGTGGCAAAACAATTTGGCGTGCTGCTCAAACCGCTTGAAAAGCTGTGCCATAATAGAAGGCTGTCGCAGCGACAAGGGTGATTAGCTCAGCGGTAGAGCACTGCCTTCACACGGCAGGGGTCACATGTTCGATCCATGTATCACCCACCACGCTTTCGACAGGACCTCGTGCGGTTTCCTTGTACTTTCTACAAGGCGTGCACCCAGGGTGATTAGCTCAGCGGTAGAGCACTGCCTTCACACGGCAGGGGTCACATGTTCGATCCATGTATCACCCACCAAATTTCAAACCCCTTCGGCCTCCGGCCGCAGGGGTTTTTTGCTTTTGGCGCCCAGCCTGATGCGGACACCCGGGTCCTTGCGGGATAAAGTGGTGCGCTCATTGCGCTGGCTTTCAGCCCATTCCCCTCCATGATCACATTTCACAATCCCTTGCACCTGGGGCATGCACCCGTTCACGAGTTTTATCGCGGCGAGCGCGTGCCGTGCTTCGAGAAGCCGCAGCGCGTGGAATACGTGGAAGACGCACTGGGCAAGCGCGGGCACCCGATGTTGGCGCCCGACGTTGACAGTTCAGCTGTGCTTGGGCAGGTTCACGCGCCGCGCTATCTCGCATTCCTGCAGACGGCGTGGTCACAGTGGCTTGCGCTCAACCCTGCGCATTCGGAGCTGCAGCCGTTTCCTTCCGTCTGGCCGGTACGGACGTTGCGCAACGATGTGGAGCCCGAAAATTTCGTGGCCAAGCTCGGCTTGTATTCCATGGACAACGGTACGCCGATGGCTGCAGGTACCTGGGCTGCCGCGAAGGCAGGCGCCGATGCGGCCGCTAGTGCAGCGCTGCGAGTGGCAAGGGGCGAGCGGGCCGCGTTTTGCTGCACGAGGCCACCGGGCCACCATGCGGGGCCAGACTTCATGGGCGGATACTGCTTTCTCAACAACGCGGCGGTGGCTGCGCAATTGATGCGCAACGAAGGCGCCGCCCGTGTGGCGCTGCTGGATGTGGACTACCACCACGGCAATGGCACGCAGAGCATCTTTTACGACCGTGACGACGTGCTATTCGTCAGCCTGCACGGAGATCCGCGAACCGAATACCCCTTCTTCCTGGGGCATGCAGACGAAACCGGACGTGGGCCAGGCGCCGGCTACAACCTGAACCTGCCCATGCCCGCCGGTACGACGGTCGCCGGCTGGATGGAGGCTCTGGAGCAGGCATGCGTGCGGATCGCGCGATACGGTGCAGACGCACTGGTGGTATCGCTCGGGCTCGATGCCTTCGAGGGAGATCCCATCTCGCGTTTTGCCTTGGCTTCTTCCGATTTCACGCGCGTGGGCGTGCGGTTGGGCAGGCTCGGCTTGCCGACGGTGTTCGTGCTGGAAGGGGGCTACGCGGCATCAGAGCTGGGTACGAATGCAGTCAATGTGCTCGATGGATTCGAAGGTGCTTAGCGGTCGGGGCGGCAACCGGCTGCATTAACTTGTTCCTTCGATTCCACGTCTTGCTTGCATCCAGAGTGCGGTGCAGGCAAGATGACTTGCAATCTGTAACGATACGCGTCCCCGTCCTACGGAGCGTCGGCGTTGCTGGTGGCTAAGATGAATGACGGTCCTCTTGCAGCGACCAATCGACCATTTCCATAAACGAAGAAAGGCTTGTATGACTGCTTCTGACACCAACACCACCCAGGGCGAACTGGAAAAGCTGGTTTCTGATTTGCGCGGGCTTCTGGCCAACAAGGATCTCGACACGGTGCCAGAGATCAAGCTGTTGCGCCAGCGCCTGGATGACGGCATGCACCATGTTCGTGATTCCGCGGTGCGTGCTGCACAGGACGCAGCACGCCAGGCCAAGGATGCCGCAATCGCTGCGGACCGCTACGCACACGACGAGCCCTGGCGTGTCGCGGGTGCAGCGCTTGCCGTTGGCGCTCTGGTGGGCTTTTTGCTGGCGCGCCGCTGATCGAATGGCTGCGGCGACCTTGTTGAAGCGCTCGCGCCACCCCATCTACGCTTGTCGAGGGGGTGGGGCATGAACTGGCTTGCGCTGCTGGGGCTTGAATCTCTGGTGAATCGATGGCGCGCAAGCATCATCGAAGGGGCCATTGCCGTTGAAGACCGGATGGAGCTTGCCCGCCTTGAGTGGCAAGACCAAAAGAGACGGCTGCAGCAGTTGCTGGTTCTCACGGTGCTCGTGGGCGGCCTCACCGTTGTGGCGCTGATCATGTTGTCGCTTGCGGTGGTTGTCCATTTTTGGGACACACCCCAGCGCACGCTGGTGGGCTGGCTGGTGGCCGCCGTCTGGACGCTGGGGTGGGTCGCTGCGCTGGCGTCTCTGGTGGCCGTGGCGCAGCGTGCAAGCGATGGATTTGCGCTCACCCGCCGTGAACTGAAGCAGGACTGGCAAGAAATCAAGGAGCGTTTGTGACCCCTGACAACGCAAACTCATCGGTGTCTCAAGGGCTCGCGTCCGGCAGGCCTGCGTTTGCGGCATCGCCGGAACAACAGCAGGTGCTGGAGCGCATCGCCGCGCAGCGCGAGCGCTTGCGCGCTCGGCGCGCCGCACGGGCCCAGTCGCTGGCGCTGGCGGAGGGGCAGTCGTCCCTTCCCGGTGGCGTGGACGAATCCACGCTGTTGCGTGTGGCTGGTTTTGCCCGTGCCCATCCCATCGCGGTGGCTGCGGTCGCAGCCGGGGCGGTGGTCGCAGGACCACGCAGGATCATCCGCTGGGCGGGTGTGGTGCTGCCGTGGGTCCTTCGGCTGCGGCGCAAGGCCATGTAGCTGTTGCGCAGACAAACGCGTAACCGCAACTGCGAAGCCCTGTCATCAGGGCTTCGCTTTTTTGCGGGTAGCAGGCAGATCAGCGATCAGGTCGCACGCATCGCCTTGATGGCCTTGGCAGCCTTGGCGACGAGGGCCGGGCCTTCATAGATGAGGCCTGTGTAGATCTGCACCACGTCGGCACCCGCGCGGATCTTGCTCACCGCATCCTGTGCGCTCATGATGCCTCCCACACCGATGATGGGAAAGTTGCTTCCAAGAGCTGCGCGCAGCTGCCGGATGACCTGGTTGCTGGCTTCCAGCACCGGAGCGCCGCTCAGCCCACCGGCCTCCTCCGAATGCCGCAGTCCCTGCACCGCTGTGCGACCGATGGTCGTGTTGGTAGCGATGACTCCGTCCATGCCATGGCGCTGAAGGGTCGACGCAATCACGGCCACTTGAGCGTCTTCCAGGTCAGGCGCAATCTTCACAAACACCGGGACCCTGCGGCCGTGTCGATCGGCAAGCGTTTCGCGCCGCTGTGCCATCGCGCCCAGCAAGGCGTCCAGCGCTGCGTCGCTCTGCAGAGCCCGCAGGTTCTGCGTGTTGGGCGAGCTGATGTTCACGGTGACGTAGTCCGCGTGCGGGTACACCCCCTCCAGGCACGTGAGGTAGTCGTCCGTGGCTTTCTCAATGGGGGTGGCGGCGTTCTTGCCGATATTGAGGCCGAGAAGCATGCGGTGCTGGCGGGCCTGTCGGCGGAACTGCGCCTGCTGAACGTTGTGCAGGAACGCGTCCAGCCCCTCGTTGTTGAAGCCCAGCCGGTTGATCAGCGCCCGGGCTTCCGGCAGGCGAAACATGCGTGGCTTGGGGTTGCCGGGCTGGCCCTTGGGTGTCACGGTGCCTACTTCCACAAACCCGAAGCCCATGGCGCCCAGCGCATCGATGCAGCGCGCATTCTTATCCAGGCCGGCCGCCATGCCGACGCGGTTCGGAAAAGTGAGTCCTGCCAGGGTGACAGGGTCTTCCACCGTTTCATTGCACCACGCCCACTGCAGGGGCGTGCGTTGCCCGCGTGCGAGCATGTCCATCGTGAGTTCGTGGGCGGCTTCGGCGTCCATGCCGAACAGAAAGGGGCGGGTGAGGGCGTAAGGGATGAGCGACATGGGGAGATAATTCGGGGATCACCCCAGATTTTCTCCCATGACGACGACTCCTTCCGCACTGACACAAGACGAACTCAAGACCCTGGTCGGCCAGGCCGCACTGCAATACGTGGTGCCCGGCGAAATCGTGGGGGTTGGCACCGGCTCCACCGTCAACAAGTTCATCGACGCCTTGGCCACCATCAAGGACCAGATCAAGGGCGCCGTATCCAGCTCGGTTGCCAGCACCGAACGGCTGAAGGCCCTGGGCATACCTGTTCTGGACGCCAATGACGTCCCGGCGCTCTCTGTCTACATCGATGGCGCGGACGAGATCGACGGCCAAGGCCACATGGTCAAGGGTGGGGGCGCAGCCCTCACCCGCGAAAAGATCGTGGCCGCGCTGGCCGCCCGCTTTGTCTGCATCGCCGATGAGTCCAAGCTTGTTTCAGCGCTGGGGCGGTTTCCGCTGCCTGTGGAAGTCATCCCCATGGCCGCCAGCCACATTGCTCGCCGGTTTGAAGCCCTGGGTGCGCAAGCCAGCCTGCGACTGAAGAAGGACGGCGAACCGCTGGTCACCGACAACGGCCAGCACATTCTGGACGTGAAGGGCTTGACCATTGCGGACCCACTGGCATTCGAGTCGGATGTGAACCAGTGGCCCGGGGTGGTGACCGTGGGCGTGTTTGCGCACCAGAAGGCCTCGGTGTGTCTGCTGGGCACGGCGCAGGGCGTGAAGACGCTGACGTACTGATGGTCGGTGCTGCCTTGCAGCTAAAAAAGGGAGTCTTTGAGACTCCCTTTTTTCATTCACCGGGCTGTTCGCCGCCCCATGCGGCGCTTCGGCGATGGTTTGGGTTCAGTGCACTAGAAGCGGATGCCTGCCGGGTTGCTGGGGGTGGGGCCTTCGTTCACCGGTGCGGGCGGGCGCTGCCGCTGGGCCTGGGCGCGCGACGGGGGGGCCGAAGCTGTGGCCGCTGCAGGCGTGGCCGCCTTGCTGACCGCCACCAGCGGGGTGGCGGCGGGCCTGCGGTAATTGGGGGGCAGCTCAGACTGCTTGGGATACCCCGCCGCGTCGAGGTACTGCGTCCATTCGCTGTCGGAGAACCCTGCGAGCTGCTGCTTGCCGATGGTGCCGAAGGGCAGGCTGGAGGCACCGCTCAGACGTTGAAACGCATCGATGTCCTCGTTGGTGGTCACCGTGCGTTCTGTGAACGGGATACCACGCGCGACCAGCATGTTGCGCGCACTGGCGCAGGGCGCGCAATCCGTGCCGGTGTACAGGGTGACGGGATAGCGTGTGGCGGGTTGGCGCAGCGCCAAGGGCAGCTCGGCGTTCGGCGCGGCGGGGCCTGTGCCGGTGGTTTGGGCCTGCTGCGCCGAGGCGTCCGCCGGCGGGCGGTCAGAAAACGTGACCTTGCCGTCAGGGCCGACGATGCGGTAGACGGCTTGTGCCTGTGCAACGCTGCACGCCATGGCCATCAGCATGGACGCGAGCAATGGGGCGGACAGCGGCTTGGGCATGGTGGACGATCTCCTCAGTTCATAGGGGCGCTGCGGCTTCCTCGGCCATGCCCTGGTGGCGCAGCAGCGCGTCCAGGCTGGGCTCGCGGCCGCGGAAGGCGATGAAGGATTCCATGGCTGGGCGGCTGCCACCCGCTTCCAGGATGGACTCGCGGTAGCGGCGACCGGTTTCGGTGCTCGGCAGGCCGTCGCTGCCAGCGGTTTCTTCAAACGCGGCATAGGCGTCGGCGCTCAGCACTTCGGCCCATTTGTAGCTGTAGTAGCCCGCCGCATATCCGCCGGCAAAGATGTGGCTGAAGGTGTGGGCCGTGCGGCTGAACTCGGGCGGTTCCAGCACGGCGACCTCGTTGCGCACCTGGGTCAGCAAGGGCATGAAGTCGTCGGCAGGATCGTGCTCGGTGTGCAGCAGCATGTCGAACAGAGCAAACTCGATCTGGCGCAGGGTCTGCATGCCGCTTTGGAAGTTCTTGGCCGCAATCATCTTCTCGAACAACTCGCGCGGCAGCGGCGCGCCGGTGTCCACGTGGGCCGTCATGTGGCGCAGCACATCCCACTCCCAGCAGAAGTTTTCCATGAACTGGCTCGGCAGTTCCACCGCGTCCCATTCCACCCCACTGATGCCAGAAACATCGCGCTCGTTCACCTGGGTCAGCATGTGGTGCAGACCATGTCCGAACTCGTGGAAGAGGGTGATTACATCGTCGTGTGTCAGCAGCGGCGGCTTGCCGTCGACACCCTCGGCAAAATTGCACACCAGATGGGCGACCGGTGTCTGCAGCCGGCCAGTGTCCGGGCGTTGCCAGCGGGCCCGCACATCGTCCATCCAGGCACCACCGCGCTTGCCGGTGCGCGCGGGCTGGTCCAGATAGAACTGGCCCACCAATTGGCCCTGGCGCTCGATGCGGTAGAACTCCACGGCGGGGTGCCATACGGCCGCCGAGTCGCGGCGGATGGACACCTCGAACAGGGTTTCGATGATCTTGAAAAGCCCGGCCAGCACCTTGGGTGCGGTGAAGTACTGCTTGACCTCCTGCTCGCTGAAGGCGTAGCGCGCTTCCTTGAGCTTTTCGGAAATGTAGGGCCAGTCCCAGGACTGCGGTGACGCAAGGCCCAGATGCTCCTGTGCAAAGGCGCGCAGGTCGGCTACGTCCTTTTGCGCGTAGGGGCGGGCGCGCCGCGCCAGGTCGCGCAAGAAGCCGACGACTTCGGCGGGGGACTTGGCCATCTTGGGCACCACGGACACTTCGCCGAAGTTGGCGTAGCCGAGCAGCCGGGCCTCTTCGCGGCGCAGCGCGAGGATCTCGCCGATCAGCGCCGTGTTGTCGAACTTGCGGGCGTCACCCTCGGCCTGGTCCGAAGCGCGCGTGACGTAGGCACGGTAGAGCTTCTCGCGCAAATCGCTGCGCGCGGCAAACTGCATCACCGGCAGGTAGCACGGCATCTTGAGCGTGAGCTTGTAGCCCGCCTTGCCTTCGGCCTGGGCAGCCGCCAGCGCCGCCTGTTGCACATCGGAAGGCACGCCTTCGAGTTCATCGGCCGATGCGTAGTAGGCAAACGCGTCCGTCGCGTCCAGCGCGTTTTCGCTGAACTTCTGGCTCAGCTCGGCCTGGCGTTCCTGGATCTGGGCGAATCGCTCTTTGGCAGGCCCGGTGAGCTCTGCACCGCTGAGCACGAAATTGCGCACGGCATTCGAATGCGCCTGGCGCTGCTCCGCCGTCAGCGTGGCGGGGTCGATGGCCTTGTACTTGGCATACAGGCGCTCGTCCGCGCCCAGCCGGGTCCAGAACTCGGTGACGCGCGGCAGTGCAGCGTTGTACGCGGCACGCAGCTCGGGCGTGTCGGCGACGCTGTTGAGGTGGCTCACGGCGCCCCAGGCGGTGCCGAGCTGCTCGGTCGCCACATCCAGCACCTGGGCGATGTCTTCCCAGCGGGCAGGGAAGTCGGGCGCGGTGACCGTCTCCAGCGCCTGGTTGGCACGCTCCAGCAGTACGTCCATCGCGGGGGCCACATGCTGCGGCGCGATGCGATCGAACGGAGGGAGGTCGGAGAAGTCGAGAAGGGCGTTGCTCATGCGGAGTCAGATGGCGCCGGGTGGCACAGGTTCAAGTTGCAAAGCAGCCGGGACGGCGTCGCCCAGGGCGCGCTGTTCAGCCAGCGGCCGTGCGCTCGGCGGCTTCGAGAGTGTTCACGAGCAGCATGGTAATGGTCATGGGGCCAACCCCGCCGGGAACGGGGGTGATCCAGCCGGCCACCTCTTTGACGCCGTCAAAGTCGACATCGCCGCACAGCTTGCCCTCGTCGTTGCGGTTCATGCCCACGTCGATCACCACGGCGCCGGGCTTGACCATGTCGGCCGTCAGCACGTTGCGCTTGCCCACGGCGGCCACGATCACGTCGGCCTGCAGCGTCTGCGCCTTCAGATCCTGCGTGGCGCTGTGGCAGATGGTGACGGTGGCGTTCTGCCCCAGCAGCATCAGCGCCATGGGTTTGCCCACGATGTTGCTGCGGCCGATGACCACGGCGTGCTTGCCCTTGAGGCTGTAGCCGATGCTCTCCAGCATCTTCATGCAGCCGTATGGCGTGCAGGGCCAGAAGCCGGGCATGCCGGTCATCAGCGCGCCCGCACTGGCAATGTGAAAGCCGTCCACATCCTTGGCGGGCGAGATCGCTTCGATGACCTTCTGCCCATCGATGTGCTTGGGCAGGGGCAGCTGCACCAGGATGCCGTGGATGGACGGATCGTTGTTGAGCGCCTCGACACGCGCAAGCAGCGCAGCTTCCGTCATGTCGGCGTCGTATTTCTCCAGCACCGAGTGCAGCCCGCTGTCTTCGCAGGCCTTGACCTTGTTGCGCACGTAGACCTGGCTGGCCGGGTTGTCGCCCACCAGCACCACCGCCAGGCCGGGCGTGACGCCGCGGGATTTCAGGGCAGCGGCGCGCTGTGCGACATCGGCACGCAGTTGGCGAGACAGGGCATTGCCGTCGATGAGTTGGGCAGTCATGAAAAGAAAATATCAGTCAAAAATGGCTTCAGCGCTTATCTGGTAAGCGCTTTCAGCTATCAAAAAATGAGCAATCAGGCCTTCGGTGCGTTTTGTCCCAGCGCGATCTTGAGCAGATCGGCCACGGTGTTGGCGTTGAGCTTTTCCATGATGTTGGCGCGGTGCGCCTCCACGGTCTTGATGCTGATGCCCAGGTCGTCGGCGATCTGCTTGTTCAGGCGGCCGGCCACGATGCGTTCGAGCACCTGGGCTTCGCGGCTGGTTAGCTTGGAGAGCAGGGCGTCGCGGCTGGCGGCCTGCTGGTAGCCGGCGAAGGCCTCGCGGGCGTGGTCCAGCATGCGCTCGACCAGGCCCACCAGTTCTTCCTCGTCAAAGGGCTTCTGGATGAAGTCCAGCGCGCCTTTCTTCATGGTGTTCACGGCCATGGGCACGTCGCCGTGGCCGGTGATGAACACGATGGGCAGGGGCGACTTGCGCTCGATGAGCCGGTCCTGCAGCTCCAGGCCCGTCATGCCGCCCATGCGGATGTCCACGATCAGGCAGGCGACCTCGCGCGGGTCGTAGCGCGACAGGAAGGTCTCGGCCGAATCAAAGCAGCGTACCCGGTAGTCCTTGCCTTCCAGCAGCCACTGCAGGGAATCGCGAACTGCCTCATCGTCATCCACAACGTAGACAGTGCCTTTTTTCGGAATCAAGCTCATGCAATGGTCCTTGGGTTTTGAGTATTTGCTACAGAATTTGTAGTGGCATCAGCAGGCTTGGCAAGCGGCAGCCAGAAGGAGAACCTGCAGCCGATGACCTCCGGGCCATTGTAGATGTTCTCCGCCTGCATCCTGCCCTGGTGCGATTCGACGATGCTGCGGCACAGATTGAGGCCCATGCCCATGCCTTCCTGCTTGGTGGAGAAGAAGGCTTCGAACAAACGTTCCAGCACCTCGGGCGCCAGGCCCTTGCCCGTGTCCTGCACCGAAAACTCCACCACCTGGCGGTCATCCACGGTTTTGGGCACCACGCGCAGCTCCACGCTGCGGCCGGCCACAGGTCGGTTGGCGTGCTGGATGGATTCCGCGCCGTTCTTCATCAGGTTCACCAGCACCTGCTCGATCAGGATGGTGTCGGCCATCACGGGCGGCAGGCGTGCGGCCACATAGTGCGTCAGGCGCACGTTGTGGCGGCGCAGTTCGATGTCGGCCAGCTCCACGGCTTCGTTGACCATGGAGTGCACGTCGGCCAGCGCGCGGTTGGGCTCGCTCTTTTTCACGAAGGAGCGGATGCGCTGGATGATCTGGCCCGCACGCTGCGCCTGGTGCGCCGTCTTCTGCAGGGCGGTGAGCAGGGCTTCTTCGGTGAGCTGCCCGCTCTGGATGCGCGAGACCATGCCGCTGCAGTAGTTGTTGATGGCCGTGAGCGGCTGGTTCAGCTCGTGCGCCACGCTCGATGCCATCTCACCCATGGTGATCAGGCGGCTGACCGACTGCGCGCGCTCGGCCTGGCGTTCGGCCTGCTCTTCGGCCAGGCGGCGGGGCGTGATGTCGGTGGCGATCACCATTTGCGCCAGCCGGCCGTCCACCCAGTTCAGGTAGCGCGAGCGCACTTCCAGCCATTTGCCCAGATCGGGCAGGTAGATTTCGGCGTTTTCGGTGCGCGCGCTGGTCAGCGGGTCGGTGGGCAGGCCCATCAGGCCGTCCTCGTCGTCCATGCCCGAATGGTTGGAGCCTGCCACGGGCACCACGCCGGCCTGCGCCACCAGCTGCAGGTGGCCCGTGGTTTGCGAGCCAAACCACTGTCGGTAGAGCTTGTTGGCAAACAGCAGCTCCTCGCTGCCCAGCGGTGCCACGGACACCGACGCGTCCAGCGACTCCAGGACGATGGTGAAGCGCTCGTGCGAAGCCGAGAGCTGCTCGCGGATGCGGTTGGGCTCGGTGATGTCGGTCATCGACGTCATCCAGCCCGTCTGCTGGCCGTGCGCGTCGATCAGCGGCGACACATACAGCCGCGCATCGAACAGCGTGCCGCTCTTGCGCCGCACGCGCACCTGGAATCCGCCGACGATGGTCTTGCCGCTGAGTTCGTCGCGCAGCTTGGCGTGCAGCGCCTCGTGGTCGGACTCGGGCCAGTAGGGGAAGGGCGCCTTCAGCCCCACCAGTTCGGCCTCGCTCCAGCCCGTCATCTGGCAGAAGGCGGCGTTCACGTAGGTGATGCGGCCTTCCAGATCGAGCGCGCGCATGCCCGTGAGGATGGAGTTTTCCATCGCACGGCGGAAGTTCGTCTCCGCCACCAGCGCCTGCTGCGCCTGCATGCGGCGGCGGGTGTGGCGCCAGGTCGCGATCAGCATCCAGGCCGTCATGGCGCTCAAGGTGCCCACCAGCCAGAACAGCCCGCTGCCCACCACGCCCAGCGAGGTGCGATAGGCCTGGGCCTTCAGCACCAGGCCATTGCCCACGGGCGAGACGGGCACTTCGTATTCATTGGCCCGGGGCGTCCAGGGCAGCAGCTGGGTGGCCGGGTTGCGCGGGGCCAGGGGGGTGCCCGCCAGCACCTGGTTCTTGCCGTCCAGCAGGGTCACGGCATAGCGGGCCAGCACCTCGGTGGGGGTGCCATAGCGCAGCAGGCTGTCGATGGAATATTCGCCCAGCACCACGCCGCTGAACTTGCCCTGGTTGTTCAGCGGCACCTGCAGCTGCAGCAGCGGCGCAGAGTCGCCGCTGGTGGCTGCGGGCTGTGAATACACCGGCTGCTGCAGGTCGCGGGCCAGGCCAAAGGTGTCGGCGGTCTCGCCGGGCTTGAGCACTTCGCCGGCGATGCGCAGTTCATTGCTGGCCAGCGTGGGGGCCGCGTGGCTGGCCCGTATGCGGCGGCGCTCGTCGATCCAGGTGATGGCCTGCAGCTCCGGGTATTGGCTGATGAGCGTCTCGGCCCGGCTCACGAAGTCGGCGCGCTCCAGCTCCTGGTTGGACAGATCGCGCGCGATACGCATCAGCTGCTCCTGGCGCTCCAGCAGCCGCAGGCGCACGCGCTGTTGGGCGTATTCCACGTCGCGCCGCAGGGCTTCCTGCTCGCGCTCGGCCTCCTCGGCACGCAAATACCAGAAGGCCGCAATGATGGCCGCCAGAAACATCAGCACGGCGGCCAGCGGCGCCAATGCGGCAAAGCGGTCCTGCCGCGTGGGGGACAAGCCGCGCCACCATTTGCGCCACCAGCGTGCCGGTGCGGAAACGACCGTGTTGGCCGAGGAAGAAGGCAGCTGCGAATCCATCTGCGGAGTGTAGGTGAGCGGTGGTGGCCCCAACGCGCGAGCAACTTATGTGCAGCTGCAGCAATTTACTGCATTATGAAATGAATGGGCACAATTTGAAATTGAGGGTTTTTGTGGGAAACTAGGGGCAACGTACTAAATTGCTGCTACTTCTACAGGAGACACAAGCATGTCAGCACAGCCCGACCCTCAGGCCGGTTTCGGCATTGGCACCGACGCCGACCAGCAAGAAACCCGTGAATGGATGGACGCGCTGTCCGCCGTGATCGACAAGGAGGGGCCGGAGCGCGCCCACTTCCTGCTCGAGCAGCTTCTGGAGCACGCGCGCCAGAACAGCATCGACCTGCCGTTCTCTGCCAACACCGGCTACGTCAACACCATCGAGCCCGAGCAGGAGGCCCACTGCCCCGGCAACATCGCGATCGAAAAGCGCCTGCGCGCCTACATGCGCTGGAATGCCATGGCCATGGTGGTGCGCGCCAACCGCCTGAACCCCGCCGACGGCGGCGACCTGGGCGGCCACATCGGCTCGTTCGCCTCGGTGGCCAGCATGTTCGGCGCCGGGTTCAACCACTTCTGGCACGCGGCCAGCGAAAAGCATGGCGGCGACCTGCTCTACATCCAGGGCCACAGCTCGCCCGGCATCTATGCGCGCGCCTACCTGGAGGGCCGCCTGACCGAAGAGCAGCTCGACAGCTTCCGCCAGGAAGTGGACGGCAAGGGCCTGTCCAGCTACCCCCACCCCAAGCTGATGCCCGAGTTCTGGCAGTTCCCCACGGTGTCCATGGGCCTGGGCCCGCTGATGGCCATCTACCAGGCGCGCTTCCTCAAGTACCTGCACGCCCGAGGCATTGCCGACACCGCCAAGCGCAAGGTGTGGGTGTTCTGCGGCGACGGCGAGATGGATGAACCCGAATCGCTGGGCGCCATCGGCCTGGCCGCGCGCGAAAACCTCGACAACCTCGTGTTCGTCATCAACTGCAATCTGCAGCGCCTGGACGGCCCCGTGCGCGGCAACGGCAAGATCGTGCAGGAGCTGGAGAGCGAATTCCGTGGCGCGGGCTGGAACGTGATCAAGCTGCTGTGGGGCAACGGCTGGGACGAGCTGCTGCGCCGCGACAAGACCGGCAAGCTCAAGCAACTGATGATGGAGACGCTGGACGGCGACTACCAGGCCATGAAGGCCAACGACGGCGCCTTCGTGCGCAAGAACTTCTTCGGCAAATACCCCGAAACGGCCAAGCTCGTCGAGCACATGACCGACGAAGAAGTGTTCGAGCTGCGGCGCGGCGGCCACGAGCCCGCCAAGGTCTACGCCGCCTTCCATGCCGCCAACGAGCACAAGAACCAGCCCACCGTGCTGCTGGTCAAGACCGTCAAGGGCTATGGCATGGGCAAGGCCGGTGAGGGCAAGAACACCGTGCACCAGACCAAGAAGCTCTCGGACGAAGACATCAAGTACATCCGCGACCGCTTCAACATCCCCATCCCCGACAGCCAGCTGGCCGACCTGCCTTACTACAAGCCGGCCGACGACACGCCCGAGATGCAGTACCTGCACGAGCGCCGCAAGGCCCTGGGCGGCTACCTGCCGCAGCGCCGCCCGCAGGCCGATGAAAGCTTCACCGTGCCGTCGCTCGACACCTTCAAGGCCGTGCTTGAGCCCACCGCCGAAGGCCGCGAGATCAGCACCACCCAGGCCTATGTGCGCTTTCTCACGCAGCTGCTGCGCGACCAGGCGCTGGGCCCGCGCGTGGTGCCCATCCTGGTGGACGAGGCCCGCACCTTCGGCATGGAAGGCCTGTTCCGCCAGATCGGCATCTACAACCCCAAGGGCCAGCTGTACACCCCGGTCGACCGCGACCAGGTGATGTACTACAAGGAAGACAAGGCCGGGCAGATCCTGCAGGAAGGCATCAACGAAGCCGGCGGCATGGCCAGCTGGATCGCTGCCGCCACCAGCTACAGCACGAACAACCGGATCATGATCCCGTTCTACGTGTACTACTCGATGTTCGGCTTCCAGCGCATCGGTGATCTGGCCTGGGCGGCGGGCGACATGCAGGCGCGTGGGTTCCTCTTGGGCGGCACCTCGGGCCGCACCACGCTGAACGGCGAAGGCCTGCAGCACGAAGACGGCCACAGCCACATCCTGGCCGGCACCATCCCCAACTGCGTGAGCTACGACCCGACCTTCGCGCACGAAGTCGCGGTGATCATGCACCATGGCCTCAAGCGCATGGTCGAGCGCCAGGAAAACGTCTTCTACTACCTGACGCTGCTGAACGAGAACTACGCCATGCCCGGCCTGCAGCCCGGCACCGAAGACCAGATCATCAAGGGCATGTACCTGTGCAAGCAGGCCCCCGCGCTGGCTGCCGATGCACCCTCGGTGCAGCTGCTGGGCAGCGGCACCATTCTGCGCGAATCGTTCTTTGCCCAAGAGCTGCTTGAAAAGGACTGGGGCGTGGCCGCCGGCATCTGGAGCTGCCCGAGCTTCAACGAACTGGCCCGCGACGGCCAGGACGTGGAGCGCTGGAACCTGCTGCACCCCACCGAAACGCCGCGCACGTCCTTCGTGGCCGAGCAACTCTCCAAGACCACCGGCCCGGTGATCGCGTCCACCGACTACATGAAGAACTACGCGGACCAGATCCGCTCGTTCATTCCTGCCGGCCGTACCTACAAGGTGCTCGGCACCGACGGCTTTGGCCGCAGCGACTTCCGCAGCAAGCTGCGCGAGCACTTCGAGATCAACCGCCACTACATCGTCGTGGCGGCACTCAAGGCGCTGTCCGAAGAAGGCAAGGTGCCGGCGGCCAAGGTCGCCGAAGCCATTGCCAAGTACGGCATCAACGCAGACAAGACCAACCCGCTGTACGCATAACACCCCGGGAGACACACCATGGCATTGGTCAACATTCAGGTCCCGGATATCGGGGATTTCGACGAAGTGGGCGTGATCGAGCTGCTCGTCAAGCCAGGCGACACGGTCAAGGCCGAGCAATCGCTGCTGACGGTGGAATCGGACAAAGCCTCGATGGAAATCCCGTCGAGCCACGCGGGCACCGTGAAGGAAGTGAAGGTCGCCCTGGGCGACAAGGTCAAGCAGGGTTCCATCATCGTCGTGCTGGAAACGGCAGACGCGGTTGCAGAGCAAAAACAGGCTCCAGCGCTTGCTGCGCCTGCGCAGGCAGCTCCTAAAAATGAAGCGTCAGCACCCGCTCCAGTTCCCGCTCCAGCACCGGCAGCTGCAGCCGCACCTGCGGCGCCTGCCGCATCCGGCCCGGTCGAAGTGCGCGTCCCCGACATCGGCGACTTCAAGGACGTCGCCGTCATCGAACTGCTGGTCAAAGTGGGCGACACCATCAAGGTCGAGCAGTCCCTCTTCACCGTCGAGTCCGACAAGGCCTCTATGGAGATCCCGTCGCCCGCCGCCGGCGTGCTCAAGGAACTCAAGGTCAAGATCGGCGACACCGTGAACATCGGCGACCTGGTCGCCGTGCTGGAAGGCGCCGCAGCCCCCGCTGCCTCCTCACCCGCACCGGCCGCTGCGCCGGCTCCCCAGGCGGCTCCCGCGCCTGCTGCAGCAGCGCCCGCAACTGCGCAAACTGCAGCCGCCGCTCCAGCTCCTGCCACGGCGCCCGTCCCCGCGCACCAGCCTGGCACCCCCACCGCCGGCCTGCCCCACGCATCCCCCTCGGTGCGCAAGTTCGCCCGCGAACTGGGCGTGCCGCTGGGCGAAGTCAAGGGCACCGGCCCCAAGGGCCGCATCACGCAAGACGACGTGGCCGCCTTCACCAAACAGGTGATGGCAGGCGCGGTGCAGACCCAGGCCCAGGCGGCCAAGGCTCCCGCAGGTGGTGGTGGCGGCGGCTCCGGCGTTGGCCTCGACCTGCTGCCCTGGCCCAAGGTCGACTTCACCAAGTTCGGCCCTGTCGAGCGCAAGGACCTCTCGCGCATCAAGAAGATCAGCGGCGCCAACCTGCACCGCAACTGGGTCGTCATCCCCCACGTCACCAACCACGAAGACGCGGACATCACCGACCTGGAAGCCTTCCGCGTCCAGTTCAACAAGGAGAACGAAAAGAGCGGCGTCAAGGTCACCATGCTCGCCTTCATGATCAAGGCCGCCGTGGCCGCGCTCAAGAAGTTTCCCGAGTTCAACAGCTCGCTCGACGGCGACCAGCTGGTGATGAAGAACTACTTCCACATCGGCTTTGCGGCCGACACGCCCAACGGCCTCGTCGTGCCCGTCATCCGCGACGCCGACAAGAAAGGCATCGTGCAGATCAGCCAGGAAATGGGCGACCTCGCCAAGAAGGCGCGCGACGGCAAACTCGGCCCGGCCGACATGACCGGTGGCTGCTTCTCCATCAGCTCGCTGGGTGGCATTGGCGGGCGTTACTTCACGCCCATCATCAACGCGCCCGAAGTCGCCATCATGGGCGTGTGCAAGAGCAGCATCGAGCCCCAGTGGGACGGCAAGCAATTCGCCCCGCGCCTCATGCTGCCCCTGTCGCTCAGCTGGGACCACCGCGTGATCGACGGCGCCGCCGCAGCGCGCTTCAACGTCTACTTTGCCTCGCTGCTGGCGGACTTCCGCCGCATCGTGATGTAACGCGAGGGAACGACCCATGGCAATCATCGACATCCAGGTGCCCGACATCGGCGACTTCGACGAGGTCGGCGTCATCGAAGTGCTGGTCCGACCCGGCGACACCATCAAGGCCGAGCAGAGCCTGATCACCGTGGAGTCCGACAAGGCCTCCATGGAGATCCCCTCCAGCCACGCCGGCGTGGTCAAAGAGCTGAAAGTGAAGCTCGGCGACAAGGTCGCCCAGGGCCACGTCGTGCTCACGCTCGAAACATCGGACGCCGCCGCCCCGGGGCCTGCACCCGCACCGGCACCGGCAGCCACTGCGGCAGCTGCAGCACAGGCAGCACCAGCAAAATCTGAACAAAAACAGGCCCCAGCGCTTGCTGCAAAAGCCCCGGCAGCTCCTAAAATAGAAGCATCCAGCTTCAGCGGCACGGCCGACTTGGACTGCGACGTGCTCGTGCTCGGCGGCGGCCCCGGCGGCTACAGCGCCGCCTTCCGCGCGGCCGACCTGGGCCTCAAGGTCGTCATCGTCGAGCGCTACGCCACCCTGGGCGGCGTGTGCCTGAACGTGGGCTGCATCCCGTCCAAGGCTTTGCTGCATGTGGCAGCCGTCATGGACGAAGTCAGCCATATGGCCGACCTGGGCGTGGACTTTGGCGCGCCTGCCGTCAACATCGACAAGCTGCGCGGCCACAAAGAGAAGGTCATCGGCAAGCTCACCGGCGGCCTGGCCGCCATGGCCAAGATGCGCAAGGTGACCACCGTGCGTGGCTATGGAGCCTTTGTGGGCGCCAACCACCTCGAAGTGGAGGAAACCACCGGCACCGGCCAAGAGAAGACCGGCAGCAAGAAGGTCATCGCCTTCAAGAAGGCCATCATCGCCGCCGGCAGCCAGGCCGTGCGCCTGCCCTTCATGCCCGACGACCCGCGCGTGGTCGATTCCACCGGCGCGCTGGCGCTGAAGGAAGTGCCCAAGCGCATGCTCATCCTGGGCGGCGGCATCATCGGCCTGGAAATGGGCACCGTGTACAGCACGCTGGGCGCGCGCCTCGATGTGGTGGAAATGATGGACGGCCTGATGCAGGGCGCCGACCGCGACCTGGTCAAGATCTGGCAGAAGATGAACGCTAAGCGCTTCGACAACATCATGTTGAAGACGAAAACCGTCGGTGCCGAGGCCACCCCCGAAGGCATCAAGGTCACGTTCGCACCAGCGGAAGAGGGCGGCACTGCGCCAGCACCGCAAACCTACGACCTGGTCCTGCAGGCCGTGGGCCGCACGCCCAACGGCAAGAAGATCGCCGCCGAAAAGGCCGGTGTGGCCGTCACCGACCGTGGCTTCATCAACGTCGACATCCAGATGCGCACCAACGTGCCGCACATCTTCGCCATCGGCGACATCGTGGGTCAACCCATGCTGGCGCACAAGGCGGTGCATGAGGCGCATGTGGCGGCCGAAGTCATCGCGGGCGAACTGCAAGGCAACAAGGAACTGGCCGCCGCCGCCTTCAACGCCCGCGTGATCCCGAGCGTGGCCTACACCGACCCCGAAGTGGCCTGGGTGGGCCTGACCGAAGACCAGGCCAAGGCGCAAGGCATCAAGGTCAAAAAGGGCCTGTTCCCCTGGACGGCCTCCGGCCGCGCCATCGCCAACGGCCGCGACGAAGGCGTCACCAAACTGCTGTTTGATGACTCGCCCGAGGCCCACGGCCACGGCAAGATCCTCGGCGGCGGCATGGTGGGCACGCATGCGGGCGACATGATTGGTGAGATCGCTCTTGCCATCGAGATGGGCGCAGACGCGGTGGACATCGGCAAGACCATCCACCCGCACCCCACGCTGGGCGAGAGCATCGGCATGGCGGCGGAGATTGCGCATGGCAGTTGCACGGATGTGCCGCCGCAGAAGAAGTAGCCTGAGAGCGCTCCTGGGTTGCTATTGATTCAGTAGCTGGCCGCGCAGATTCCGAAAGGGCTGCGCGGCTTTTCTTTTGAACTTCCGAACTGTGCTGAAGGAGACCGGGCAGCGCAATGAGGTCGGCAAAAATGTTGGCAAAAATCTTGGAGTAAGTTGATAAATTATGAATTAAATCAAGTATTTACAACGATTTCAAAGTTGGCAAAATCGGACTATGTACACGGCGCCCCATCAATTCGAGCCCTTGCTTCCATCCGATGCGCGCATGGAGCCTCTGTTGGCCAAAGCGCACGATGTGTCCCGCGCTGCCACCTTGCTGGCAGGCACCCGGGTGCCGCCCGAGCTGCGCACCTTGCTGCGCAGCATGAACTCGTACTACACCAACCGCATTGAGGGCCAGCACACGCGCCCCCGCGAGATCGACCAAGCGCTGCGCAAAGACTTCTCCAAGGACGCCAAACTGGCCGCCAAACAGCGCATGGCGGTTGCTCACATTGAGGCAGAAGTGGCGCTGGAGCAGCAATACGTGGGGGACGAGGGGGCGCGCGCCCTGTATTCCGTGGAAGCAGTGCAGACCCTGCACAAAGCGCTCTTTGGCCGCCTTCCCGCTGGTGATCTGTTGACTGACGAGGGAGAGCCGGTCGTGCCGGGTGAGCTGCGAAAGCGCGAGGTCCAGGTGGGCCAGCACGTGGCGCCAGCGTGTGCCAGCCTGGGCCCATTCCTGGAGCGCTGGTCCGGCTTTTACCGCAGGGTTCGCAGGGGCGAGGCTGCCCTAGTGGGCATGGCCTGTGCGCACCAGCGCCTGGGCTGGGTGCACCCGTTTGTGGACGGCAACGGCCGTGTCATGCGGCTGCATACGCACACGCTGCTGAGTGCATGGGGATACACCGGAGGGCTGTGGTCGCCCTTGCGCGGATTTGCCCGGAGCACGGAGCGCTATTACGCCCTCCTTGCCGATGCCGACAGCCTGCGGCGCGGGGACCTCGATGGCCGGGGCAATTTGAGCGAGCAGGCGCTGGTTGCCTGGGCCAATTACGTTCTGGAGGTGTGCCAGGACCAAGTGAGTTTCATGCAGGGCATGCTCGACTTCCACGCTCTCAAAGATCGCATCGAGGCCTGCCTGGTTTTTGAAGCCACCGTGGAAAAGTCCGGCGTGCGGCAAGAGTCATTGCGCGGCCTGCACTACCTGTTCTTGAGTGGTGAGGAGATGGCGCGCGGCGACTTCAAGGCCATGCTGGGGATCAGCGACCGGGCGGCCACCGACGCGCTGGGGGCGCTGGTCAGGCGCGGGCTGCTGAGGTCCGATTCACCACAGGGCAAGGTGCGCTTTGGCTTGCCGCAACATGCGCTGCGCTTTCTGTTCCCGCGTTTGTGGCCCGAGGCGGAGGCCGATGCTGGGGCGTAATCTGGCTATAAAGTTTATAGCTGTATAGAAAGGCTGCATAAGCGCAGAGTGGCTTTTTGATGCCGCAGTCCGCTGATTACGCCGCGCCCCTCGCGGGCCCGTGGGCATGCACTCCAGCGCCCTCCCGAAGTTTCTCGCGCAGGAAATCTGCCATCGCGCGCACCTTGCTCGGCAGATAGGTGCGGCTGGGGTAGACGAGCCACGCAGCCGTATCGAAGGTGGTGGCGGTGGCTGCGTAGCCTGGCAGCAGCGGCACCAGACGCCCTGTGGCGACCGCGTCGGCCACCAGCCAGTCTGGCAGCAGGGCCGGTCCCAGGCCGGCGACAGCGGCTGCCAGCAGTGCGCTGGCGGGCGCCAGTGTCAGGTGGCCCTGGATGGCGATGCGCTCCTCGTTGCCCTCGGGGTCGCGAAACGTCCAGTGCGTGCGGTATGCCCGCAGGTTGAACCGCAGCACCGGGTGCTGGGACAGGTCGGCAGGGCGCACAACAGGCGGATGCCGTTCTGCATAGCCGGGGCTGGCATACACGCCGTAGCGTGTGTCCATGAGCTTTGACACCACCACGTCGCCCTCGATGGTCGGCGCCAGCCGCACGGCCAGGTCCACGCGCTCGGCGACCAGGTCTACGTTCGTGTCGGTGAACAGGCACTCGACCTGCAGGCCCGGAAAGCGGGCATGAAACTCGCCGAGCAGGGGAATGATGCACACCTGCCCGAACGTGACCGAGGCGGTCAGGCGCAGCACACCCTGCGGCGCCCGGCTGACCTGTGCGGCGGCGTCGCGCGCATGCTCCAGCTCGTCCAGCAAGGGCTCCAGCCGCGACAGATAGATTTCTCCCGCTTCGGTCAGCGTCATCGATCGGGTGCTGCGCTGCAACAACCGCAGGCCCAGCCCAGTCTCCAGGTCCGCAATGGCGCGCGACACGGAGGACGGGTCCACGTCGAGCTCCTTGGCCACTGCGGCAAAACTGCCGCGTCGGGCCACCGCCACAAAGAGGTGCAGGCTGTCGGTGTTCATTCGTGCATTATCTGCACGTGAATGCTGAATGAATGCGTCTGTATCCGTTATTTGTTCATCAATAGAGTCCGGTTTCAGGTCGCCCGCAATGGGTGGGCGGCCATCCAACCAGTGCTTCGGCTGGGCTGTTGCGCTGTCGCTATTGAGAAAGAAACCATGACCATCTTCACGTCCTACACCCTCGACAACGCCCCGGAAGCCTCCCGGGCGAAACTGGCCGAGGTGGCCCAGGCCTGGGGCTTTGTGCCCCGGTTGCACGGCAATCTGGCCGAAAGCCCCCTGGCACTTCTCGCGTACGACACGCTGTTCGGCCTGGTGGCGGCCCATGCCACCCTCACGCCCATCGAGCAGCAGGTGGCCTACCAGGCCGTCAATGTGCTGCACGAGTGCGAGTACTGCACCGCCGGGCACACCTATTTGTCGCGCGCCGTGAAGATGGATGAAGCCGCAATCGCCGCTCTGCGCAACCGCACGCCCATCCCAGACCCAAAACTGCAGGCCTTGCGGGTTTTCACCGAAGCGGTCGTGCGGGAGCGGGGCGGGGTGGACGGCGCCGCCGTGGATGCCTTCATCGCTGCCGGCTTCAGCAAGGCCCAGGTGCTGGAAGTCGTGACGATTGCGGCGACCAAGACCATCTCCAACTACACCAACCACCTGACCAAGACCCCGAAAGAAGACTTCATGGCCGACCCCGCACTCGGCTGGGTCGCTCCGCGCAACCGCGCCCTTGCAGGTTGAGGCATGCACGCCATGCAACACATTGCATTTCTGGGACTGGGTGCCATGGGCACCCGCATGGCCACGCAGCTCGTCAAGGCAGGCCACCGCGTCACCGTGTGGAACCGGAACCCTGCCAAGGCGGCGCCGCTGCTTACGGTGGGCGCCGCGCTGGCGGCGACTCCGCGCGACGCAGCCCAAGGCGCGGACATCGTGATCTCCATGGTCACCGACGACGCGGCCGCGCGCGCTGTCTGGCTGGATGGGGCGACGGGGGCGGTGGCCGGCTTGCGGCCCGGCGCTATCGCGGTGGAATGTTCCACCGTCACGCCGGGCTGGGTACGGCAGCTTGCCGAAGCGGCGCAAAGCCGCAGCGCGCAAATGCTGGATGCCCCGGTGGCAGGGTCCCGGCCCCAGGCCGAAGTCGCTCAACTGATCCTGATGGTGGGGGGCGAGGCCGACACGCTGGAGCAGGCCCGCCCTGTGCTCGGCGCCATGGCGGCCAAGGTGCTGCACGTGGGGGCCATCGGCCAGGGCGCGGTGCTGAAACTCGCTGCCAACGCCTTGTTTGCCGCGCAGTTGCTCAGTCTGGCCGAACTGCTGGGCTTTCTCGCCCGCAATGGCTGCCCGGCAGCGCAGGCGGCGGATCTGCTGGCGGAGTTCCCCATCGTGGCGGCGCCCGTTGCCGGGGCCGCCAGGATGATGGCGGCCGGCAACACGACGCCCTTGTTCACCATCGACCTGATCGAGAAAGACTTGGCCTACCTGCTCGACACCGGCCGGGTCAGCGGGGCCGACCTGCCTGGCGCCAGCGCGGCGCGCGCGGCGTTTCAACGCGCGCAGCAGCGAAGTCTTGGCAGCGCCCATGTGAGCGGCATCGCGGCCGTGTTCGCGTGAAATGGGTCTTCCGGGGGTGAACTGTTGCGGGCATTTGCCGGTTGCTTCGCGCCCCCTTGTCAGCCCATGCGGGTGTTCGCCCGTGTAGGCTTAGCACGCCAGGGCTTTGAGAATACCAACCGCAGGGGAGCGGAGCTCTCGGGGTTTGCGGCGCCGCCAGTGGCGCCTCTGCGGGGCAGCGCAGGGGTGTTGGCTATCAAAATAATAGCTGCCAGCGCTTATCTATAAAGCGCTGGAGGCTGTTTTTATTCAATTTTTCAGCTGCGCCTTCGACGATGGATTGAAGTGGCGTGTGGGTCGATGCGAACCGGTCACAATCCCAAGTGCCTTGAAGCCGCAGGGCACCCCTGCCAGTCCAGCCAGACATTGCCACCGCTCCACCATGCCGCCCACCAACTCCAGCTACGCCCCGGCACCCGTCACACTCAGCCCCGCCGTCAAAGAGGAGCAGATTGAATACGGCTTCATCGGCAAGCTCCAGGCCCTCAAATACGAATACCGCTCCGACATTCGCGACCGCGCTGCGCTGGAGCGCAACTTCCGCGAGAAGTTCGAGGCCTTGAACCGCGTGCACCTGACCGATGGCGAATTTGCCCGCCTGCTGGACGACATCGTCACCCCCGATGTCTTCACTGGAGCCCGCACACTGCGCAGCATCAACGCCTTTACCCGCGAAGACGGCACGCCGCTGAACTACACCCTGGTCAACCTCAAAGACTGGTGCAAGAACACTTTCGAGGTCGTCAACCAGCTGCGCATCAACACCGACAACAGCCACCACCGGTATGACGTGCTCATCCTCATCAACGGCGTGCCGTGTGTGCAGGTGGAGCTGAAAACGCTCACCATCAACCCCCGCCGGGCCATGGAGCAGATCGTTGACTACAAAAACGATCCCGGCAACGGCTACACCAAAACGCTGCTGAGCTTTTTGCAGCTCTTCATCGTCAGCAACCGCACCAACACCTACTACTTCGCCAACAACAACGCTCGGCACTTTGCGTTCAATGCAGACGAGCGGTTTTTGCCCATCTACCAGTTTGCGGACGAGCTCAACAATAAGGTCACCCAGCTCGATGAGTTTGCCGACAAGTTCCTGGGCAAATGCACCCTGGGCCAAACCATCAGCCGCTACATGGTGCTGGTGGCGTCGGAGCAAAAGCTCTTGATGATGCGGCCCTACCAAGTCTATGCCGTCAAACGTATCGTCGAGTGCATTCATCAAAACAACGGCAACGGCTACATCTGGCACACCACGGGCAGCGGCAAAACGCTCACTTCCTTCAAAGCGTCCACCCTGCTCAAAGACAACCCCGATGTGGAGAAATGCCTCTTCGTGGTGGACCGCAAAGACCTGGACCGCCAGACCCGCGAGGAATTCAACCGTTTCCAAGAAGGCTGCGTAGAAGAAAACACCAACACCGCCACGCTGGTGCGCCGCCTGTTGTCTGACAACCTTGCCGACAAGGTCATCGTCACCACCATCCAAAAGCTGGGCCTGGCGCTGGATGAAAACAGCAAGCGCAACAAGCAGCAAAAGAAAGACGGCAAGGCCACCTACAAAGAGCAACTGGCACCGCTGGCCAGTAAGCGCATCGTCTTCATCTTTGACGAATGCCACCGCTCGCAGTTTGGCGACAACCACCAGGCCATCAAAGAGTTCTTCCCCAAGGCGCAACTGTTTGGCTTTACCGGCACGCCCATTTTTGAGGCCAACTCCAGCCGCACGCAGATTGAGGACGAGCAGGCTTCCATGAAGACCACGGAAGACCTGTTCCAAAAACAACTCCACGCCTACACCATCACCCACGCCATTGAAGACGCCAACGTGCTGCGCTTTCATGTGGACTACTACAAGCCCGAGGGTAAAAACCCACCCAAGCCCGGCGAGGCCCTGGCCAAAAAGGCCGTGATCGAAGCCATTTTGGCTAAGCACGACACCGCCACCGCTCACCGCCGCTTCAACGCCGTGCTGGCCACCGCCAGCATCAACGACGCCATCGAATACCACCGTCTGTTTGACGAGATTCAACAAGCCAGGCAGGCCGCAGCCCCCACCTTTGTGCCACTCAACATCGCCTGCGTGTTCTCGCCCCCGGCAGAGGGCGATGCCGATGTGCGGCAGATTCAAGAAGACTTGCCCCAAGAAAAAGAAGACAACCAGGTGGACCCCGAGGGCAAAAAAGCCGCCCTCAAAGCCATCCTGGCCAGCTACAACGCCCGCTATGGCACCAACCATTCCATCAGCGAGTTCGACCTGTACTACCAAGGCGTACAAAAGCGCATCAAAGACCACCAGTGGCCCGACGCAGACCTGCGCAAGGCCTTTCCGGCGGCCCCGCACCACAAAATCGACATCACCATCGTGGTGGACATGCTGCTCACCGGGTTTGACAGCAAATACCTCAACACCCTGTATGTGGACAAAAACCTCAAGCACCACGGCTTGATCCAGGCGTTTTCGCGCACCAACCGCGTGCTCAACGGCACCAAGCCCTACGGCAACATCCTCGACTTTCGCCAACAGCAAGCCAATGTCGATGCCGCCATTGCCCTGTTTTCAGGCGAAAAAACGGGCGACCAAGCGCGCGAGATCTGGTTGGTAGACAAAGCCCCGGTCGTCATCCAAAAGCTGGACGCCGCCGTGCAAAAACTGGCCGACTTCATGCAAAGCCAGGGCCTGGCCTGCACGCCCGAGGCCGTTCACAGCTTGAAGGGCGACGACGCCCGCGCCGCCTTCATCCAAAACTTCAAAGAAGTGCAGCGCCTGAAAACCCAGCTGGACCAGTACACCGACCTGACCGAGGACAACGCCAAAGCCATCGACCACATCCTGCCCGCCGAGCAATTGCAAGCCTTTCGCGGTGCCTACCTCGAAACCGCCCAGCGCCTCAAAGCGCAACAGGCCCAGCATGACAAAGGCGGCGAAGGGCAGGGTGGCGCCACCGATGCGGTGGACCAGCTCGACTTTGAATTTGTGCTGTTTGCCAGCAGCGTGATCGACTACGACTACATCATGGGCCTCATGTCCCGCTTCTCACAGCAAGGGCTACAAGGCGGCGGCAAGCAGAAGATGACCAAAGACGAGCTGCTGGGCTTGATCTTGTCCGACGCCAAATTCATGAACGAGCGCGAAGACATCGCTGCCTACATCCACACCCTGAAGGCGGGCGAGGGCCTGAGCGAGGCCGCTATCCGCGAGGGCTACACAAAATTCAAGAAAGAAAAAGACAGCGCCGAGCTGGCCGACATGGCCACTCGCCACCAACTGGCCCCCGCCGCGCTGCAAACCTTTGTGGACGGCATCTTGCAGCGCATGATTTTTGATGGCGAGGCGCTCAGCGATTTGATGGCCCCGCTGGACTTGGGCTGGAAGGCCCGGGCGCAGGCAGAAACGGCGTTGATGAAAGAGCTAGTGCCGCTGCTGCAAAAGCGGGCGCAGGGGCGGGATATTTCGGGGTTGAGTGCGTATGAGTAATAAGCAAACAGAGCCGCTGGCGCCCAAGCTGCGGTTTCCCGATTTTCGGGGTTCGTCGAGCTGGCAAATTAGGAATTTGGGCCAGGCGTGTCACATGCAGGCTGGGAAGTTCGTACCTGCAGCGGAGATTCACGATAAATACATGCAGGGTCTTTTTCCTTGCTATGGCGGGAATGGTCTACGCGGATACACAGCCACATTTACCCACAACGGAAAGTATTCACTTATCGGACGTCAGGGGGCACTTTGCGGAAATATCAAGCAGGGAATCGGTCAGTTCCACGCCACTGAACACGCCATTGTTGTGACCCAGAAGAAGGGCACGACTGGCGATTGGTTGTTTTTTGTGCTTGATTTGATGAACTTGAACCGCTTCGCAACCGGTCAGGCGCAACCAGGGTTATCAGTTGATGTTTTGGAAAAGTTGCCTATTGCCGTTCCAAATGAGGAGGCAGAACAACAAAAAATCGCCGACTGCCTGAGTTCCTTGGACGAACTGATCGCCGCGCAAGCCCGCAAAGTGGATGCGCTCAAGACCCATAAAATAGGGCTGATGCAACATCTTTTCCCCCGCGAAGGCGAAACCCAACCACGTCTGCGGTTTCCTGAGTTTCTAAATTCAGGAGAGTGGGAGTGGGTCGAGCTGGGAGAAAAGGTTGATCTTCTATCGGGCTATCCTTTCGATGGCTCCGATATTTCTCAAGACAGCAGCGGAATCCCCTTGCTTCGCGGCATCAACGTGACGGAAGGCAGAATTCGCCACAACTCTGAGATCGACAGGTATTACATCGGATCGATAGAAGGGCTCGAAAAGTACAGACTCCAGGTCAACGATTTGGTAATTGGAATGGACGGGTCGAAGGTAGGTAAGAATTCGGCGTTGGTTTCAGAAAATGATGTGGGTGCTTTGCTCATCCAGCGAGTGGCCCGTTTGAGAGCAAAGAAGGTACCGCTAATTGAATTCATTTTTCAGCGAGTTCATTCGCCCTCCTTCCACGCCTATGTGGATCGAATAAATACTAGTTCGGGCATTCCACACATCAGTGCGAAGCAGATCAAAGAGTTCCGCATTTGTTTCCCGTCGGACGAAGAGCAACAACGCATCGTCGACTGTCTTAGCTCACTCGACACTCTCATCAACACCGCCACCCAAGAACTCGAAACCTTCAAGACCCACAAAAAAGGCCTGATGCAGCAGCTTTTCCCTTCGGCAGAGGCGCTTGAGGCATGAGCGAGAAACCGAAGATTCATCGCTTCACCAGCCTGAGGGGGCTTGCTACCCGGCTGCGAGATGACCTCAACAGCGGAAATCAAGACTTTGTGCTGCTCTATGCCTACAACGGCACGGGCAAAACCCGGCTGTCCATGGAGTTCAAAGACGCAGGCAAGCGCAAAAACAAGGGCCAACCTGACACTTTGTATTTCAACGCCTTTACCGAAGACTTGTTTTCTTGGGACAACGACCTAGAGGAAGACAAAGAGCGGCGGCTACACATCAACGCAGACTCCAAATTCTTCAAGGGGCTGAAAGATTTGGCGCTGGACGAGCGAATTGGTTACTACCTGGGCCGCTACGCTGATTTTCTTTTTGATATTGATTACGACCGGTGGACGATCAGCTTTCGCAAGGGTGAGGATACTCGCCATATCAAGGTTTCGCGTGGTGAAGAAAATATCTTCATCTGGTGTATGTTCATGGCCATTTGCGAACGGGTGATTGACGGGCTGGAAACCTATGCGTGGGTCAAATACCTCTACATTGACGACCCCATTACTTCGCTGGACGACAACAACGCCATCGCTGTAGCCAGCGATTTGGCCAAGCTGCTGCGCAAGGCCAAAGGTAGAACTCGACCAGAGGCCGTGGCGGCTGATGGGCCTGGGGGTGTGGAGAATGCACCACGCTTGGTGCCCGCGCCCATCAAGGCTGTGGTGTCATCGCACCATGCGCTGTTCTTCAATGTGGTGTGCAACGAGCTAAAGAAGGACACGCACAAAAAATACCTGCTGCAGCGGCCTGAACGCGGCACCGTTTACACGCTGCGTGCGACGGACGACACGCCGTTTTTTCACCATGTATCGATATTGGCCGAGTTACAGAAGGCTGCGCAGAGCGGCAAGCTATATACCTACCACTTCAATATGCTGCGCAGCATTTTGGAGAAAACAGCGACCTTTTTTGGCCGGGATGATTTCTCTGCCTGCATCCACGGGCTGGAGGATGCGGATTTGTTCTCGCGTGCGCTCAATTTGCTCAGCCATGGCAAGTACGACATTTACCAGCCTTCGGAGATGGTGGACGACAACAAGAAGCTGTTCAAAGAAATTCTTCAGGCATTTCTGGGGCGCTATGAGTTCGCGCTGCCAGAGATGTTTGGACAGCCTGCCCAAAGAGCTGCTGTGCCCCAGACGCCATGAATAATCTGATTCTTTACACCACCGACGATGGCAAGAGCCAAATCCAACTGCGGGCTGACCTAGGTACGGTTTGGCTCACCCAGTTAGAGATGGCCGAGCTGTTTGACGCCACCAAACAGAACATCTCGCTGCATCTCAAAAACATCATTGAGGACGGCGAATTGGACGCGGCGGTAACTATCAAGGAATCCTTGACAGTTCAAACCGAGGGCACGCGCCAGGTGCAGCGGCCTGTCACGCTCTATAGCCTCGACGCCATCCTGGCCGTGGGCTACCGCGTGCGTTCGCCGCGTGGCGTGCAGTTCCGCCGCTGGGCGTCCACGGTGCTCAAGGAGTATTTGGTCAAGGGCTTTGTGATGGACGACGAGCGCCTGAAGAACCCGGACGGTCGCCCAGACTACTTTGACGAGATGCTGGCGCGCATCCGGGACATTCGGGCCTCGGAAAAGCGCTTTTACCAAAAGGTGCGCGACCTGTTTGCCCTGGCGGCAGACTACGAAAAATCGGATGAAGCCACGCAGACCTTTTTTGCCACGGTGCAAAACCTGCTGCTGTATGCAGTGACGCAAAAAACGGCGGCAGAACTCATCGTGAGCCGCGCCAACCCTGCCGACCCGCATTCCGGCCTGCTGACCTGGAAGGGCGCTCAGGTGCGCAAGCAGGACATTGTGGTGGCCAAAAATTACCTGACCGAAGACGAGGTGGACACCCTGAACCGGCTGGTGGTCATCTTCCTTGAAACGGCAGAGCTGCGCGCCAAGCGGCAAACCATCACCAGCATGGGTTTTTGGCGCGAGAACGTGGGGCAGATCATCGTGTCCAACGGATTCCCGCTGCTTACCGGGGCTGGCACCGTGAGCCATGCCCGCATGGAGCAAAAGCTGGAGCCGCTGTATCTGGACTTTGACCAGCGCCGCAAGGCTGAAGAAGCGCGTGCTGCGGACGCGCAGGATGAAGCCGACCTCAAGTCGCTGGAAAACACCATCAAAAATCGCCCTAAAAAATGACTGAACAAAACCAAACCAAGCTGGGCAAAACGCTGTGGGCGATTGCCGACCAACTGCGCGGTGCCATGGACGCGGACGATTTCCGCGACTACATGCTGTCGTTTCTGTTTCTGCGCTACCTGTCAGACAACTACGAGGCAGCGGCCAAAAAGGAATTGGGCAGCGACTACCCCGCACAGATTGACAGTTCGGTATCGACCCCCTTGCAGCTTTGGTACGAGGGCAACCTGGACGATGTGCCCGAATTTGAAAAGCAGATGCGCCGCAAGGTGCATTACGTGATTGAGCCGCAGCATCTGTGGAGCAGCATTGCCAACATGGCAAGGACGCAAGATGCCGAGTTGCTGCACACCTTGCAAGCGGGGTTCAAATACATCGAAACCGAATCGTTTCAGAGCACGTTTCAGGGCTTGTTCTCTGAGATTGACTTGGCCTCGCCCAAGCTGGGCAAAAGCTACACAGAGCGCAATGCCAAGCTGTGCGCCATCATCCAGAAGATCGCCGATGGGCTGGCAGAGTTCTCCAAGGAGATGGACGCGCTGGGCGATGCGTATGAGTACCTGATTGGCCAGTTTGCGGCAGGCTCGGGCAAGAAGGCGGGCGAGTTTTATACGCCGCAGCAAATCTCGGACATCCTCTCGTCCATCGTCACGCTGGACAGCCAGGAGCCGCGCACGGGCGTGAAGCAGCGCTTGGAAAGCGTGATGGACTTTGCCTGTGGCTCGGGCTCGCTGCTTTTGAACGTGCGCAAGCGCATGGGGCCGCATGGCATTGGCAAGATTTACGGGCAAGAGAAGAACATCACCACCTACAACCTGGCGCGCATGAACATGCTGCTGCACGGGGTGAAGGACACAGAGTTTGAAATCTTCCACGGCGACACGCTGGCTAACGACTGGGACATGCTGCGCGAGCTGAACCCGGCCAAAAAGCCCGCGTTTGATGCCATCGTGGCGAACCCGCCGTTCAGCTACCGCTGGGAGCCCAACGAGGCCATGGCGGACGATGTGCGCTTTAAAAGCCACGGCCTGGCACCCAAGTCAGCCGCCGACTTTGCCTTTTTGCTGCACGGCTTTCACTTCCTGAAGGACGAGGGCGTGATGGCCATCATCCTGCCGCACGGGGTGCTGTTCCGGGGCGGGGCGGAGGAGCGCATTCGCAAGAAGCTGCTGTTGGATGGCCACATCGACACGGTGATTGGGCTGCCGTCCAACTTGTTCTATTCCACTGGCATTCCGGTGTGCATCTTGGTGCTGAAGAAGTGCAAAAAGCCGGACGATGTGCTGTTCATCAACGCCGCCGAGCACTTTGCCAAGGGCAAGCGCCAGAACCAGCTCACCGATGAGCACATCGCCAAGATCATCCACACCTACCAGTACCGCGATGAGGAAGCCCGCTATTCACGCCGGGTGGAGATGGCGGAGATTGAAAAGAACGATTTCAATCTGAACATCTCTCGCTACATCAGCACGGCGGTGGGGGAGGCGGAGATTGACCTGGAGGCGACCCACGGAGAGTTGGTGGAGATTGAGAAAGCGATTGCGGTGGCGAAGGCCAAACACAACGAGTTCTTGAAAGAACTGGGCTTGAAGCTGCTGCCGTAGGGCGCGCGTCAGTGGTTTGAGAGTTGTGCTGTCTGGTGCTTCGCCATGACTGCCGGCAAACACTTCCGGCCCGCTGTTGGAGACTACTTGCTGTGGGGCCGGCGCCAAGATGGAGTCGCGTAAGCGTCTCTGCGTGTGTGACTTTTTGTTACTTCAGGCATCAAGTTTGCTTAGGTTTCATCACGAATCACTCCTTTGGTGAGACCCTGCATGAAACCCAAAGCCTCGCTAGGTGCACATTTCTTCGTCTGGGGCCTTGTCTGCGCGTCCAGCTTTGTGGTGCTGGCGGCCAGCGCCTGGAGCTTGCACGGTGATCTGCAGGCGGCGCCCGGCGCCTCCGAAGCTGCCTGGCAGCGCTTGATGTGGCTTTTGCTGGTGGCGGCGGTGCTGGTCGGCGTTGCCCTGATGCGTCTGCACCGGTCGGTGGCCCGGCAGTTGGGGGTTAGCCCCCACGCATTGAGTGAACACATCGCCCATCTGAGCGCTGGCAGGTTGACGCCCTCCACGTGGACGCCTGCCAGCGATTCAAACAGTGCTCTGGCGGCGCTGCATGATCTGCGCAACGCGCTCGCCGAAAAAATCGGGCAGGTCCGGCAAGAGGCCGAAACGGTCGCCCATGAATCGGTCACGTTCTCATCCAACAACCTGAATCTGGCCTCCAACATGTCGCAGCAGACCGAGTTGCTGCAACAGAGCCGGTCGCACATCGGTAGCCTGCTCGATACCGTGCAGCAGGCGGGCAGCAAGACGGCAGATTCTCAAAAATCGGTGCGTTTTGCATCCGACATTGCGACCCAGGGCAATGCGGTGGTCGGCAAGATGACCCACACCATGGATGCGCTGAGCGAATCCTCGGGGAAGATCGAGGAGATCATCGGCGTCATCGACGGCATTGCATTCCAGACCAATATCCTGGCGCTCAATGCTGCGGTGGAGGCGGCGCGGGCGGGCGAGCAGGGCAGGGGCTTTGCAGTGGTGGCATCCGAGGTACGCACGCTGGCCCAGCGCTCCGCCAGTGCGGCCAAAGAAATCAAGACGCTGATCGCGGGCTCGGTGGAAAAGATTTCGCAGTCGGCCAAGCTGGCGGATCAGGTGGCCAATTCGATGGACGAGATCAACGCCAGCTCGCAGCAAGTCACCCACATGATGGAAGAGATCGCCGCCGTCACCCAGCAGCAACAGCGCGACATTTCCCAGCTGAGCAGCTCGCTGGACCACCTGGACGCCGTGACCGGGCGCTACGCCGAGCTTCTGCACCGTGCCAGCGTCGATGCGGAAACCCTGCAGACCCGCGCCGACCGGCTGCGTTACGCGGCGGCGGCGTTCCACGTGCCCGGTCTTCCGGGTGCCGATGCGCTGCCGGACCTGCCCATTGCGCGCGCCAGCGAGAAGCAAGTGGCGCGCCCTGCAGCCGCCTCCCTGCGCGTTCGGCAAGGGCCCGGCGCGTCGGCCGCGAAGTCGGCGCAGCTGGCGCACAGCGTTCAGCTCATCGTCGGCACGGCCCACGAACCTCCGCTGAACTACACCGATGCCGCCCACAAGCACGATGCGAGCGGTGCGGACGTCAAGGGCTTTTCGCCCGACGTGGTGCGCGAGATTCTGGCCCGCACCGGGCACCAGGCAGAGGTCCGCATCACGTCGTGGGAGCGCAGCTATGCCGCGCTGCAGACCGAGCCCAATGCCGTGCTGTTCACCATGGCCCGCACCCCCAGCCGCGAAAGCCAGTTCCACTGGGTCGGCCCGCTGGTCCACAGCAATGCGGTTCTGTACGTCAAGAAAGGCAGCGGCATCAGCGTCAAGAGCCTGTATGAGGCGCGCAAGCTGCCCAGCATCGCGGTCATCAAGGGGGATTCCAAAGAGGAGTTCCTCAAAGGCAAGGACTTCCACAACCTCGATTACTCGCCCGACTGGGCGAGCGCCTTCCGCAAGCTGCTGGACGGCAAGGTCGCCGCGTTGGTCATGACCGACATGGACCTGCCCACCACCGCCAGCGATGCGGGCCTGAACCCGGCCGACTTCGAGCCGGTGTATGAACTCTTCGTCAACCGCCTTTACATCGGCATGTCCAAGCGCACCGATCAGGCGGTGGTGCGCAGTTGGCAGGAAGCGCTGGACGCCATGAAGCGCGACGGCAGCTTCAACCGCCTGGCCCAGCAGTGGTCACGGCATTGGGGTGCGCAATGGGTGGTGCGCGACGGGGCCGTGCAGGCGCAGTGACTTGTCCCCGGGTTCACCACAGACGCCTCCCATCCATCGGGCATGCTGCGGCGGTAGAGGTCTTGCAGTCAATGCTATGGTAGTAATAGCTGTCATCGCTTATGGAATAAGCGCTTGAGCCTAAAAGTACTTGAGGTTTTCCCCGATGCGGCAGATGCGCGATATCTAAGAGCCTATATGGACGCCCCGAATAAGCCAAGCCCTCACTCACTGCTGCCAAGAAGGTGAAGATTGCACCCGTATATTCGGACTTACTGTGGCCGGGGC
>NZ_JBMIRS010000122.1:0-24443 GCF_049198005.1 Paracidovorax sp. MALMAid1276
AAAAGACGCCTTGCGGCCCATCCCGATCAGCACTACCACGCACTCGCGAGGGTTATGCAATACATCCCTAAGCCCGCATAATCCCAGGCAGATTTGCCCGATCGAGGAGAAGACCATGAAAGCCGTTTCCTTTGCTGCCGCAGCCCTTCTGGCTGCATGTTTCTGCCAATCGGCCGCAGCCGCATGCTATGTGGTCTATGGCCCGGACAAGGACATCGTCTACCGGGCTCCCGAGCCACCCATCGACATGTCCCGCCAGATCCACGAAACCCTGCCTCTGGTGGCGCCCGGTGCCACCATGGTTTTCACGCCCGACAACCACGGCTGCGACGTCCCCATCAACCGCCTCCCGCTCGCAGCGGCTCCAGGCTCCATGGGCAGGCGCCCGGCGCGTGCCGACCGCGGCTGAGCCGCCATCACCGCAAGGCCCCGCCGGCTGCAGCCCGTGGGCCTGAGACAATCGGGGGATGAGCGAACCCAAAGAACTATCCCCCGCGCTGGAGCCCGCCGAACTGTCCCCCCCCACCGACCTGCCCGAAGGCTGGCTGCAGGTGCAGGCCATGGACCTGGATGCCCAGGGCGTTGCACGCAAGCCCGACGGCAAGGTCGTCTTTATCGATGGCGCGCTGCCCTTCGAGCTGGTGACCGCCAACACCCACCGCAAGAAGAACAACTGGGAACAGGCCAGCCTGGTGGCCATCCACCGCGAGTCCTCGCAGCGCGTGCGCCCCGGCTGCCCGCACTTTGGCCTGCATGCAGGGGCCTGCGGCGGCTGCAAGATGCAGCACCTGCATGTGGGCGCCCAGGTGGCTGTCAAGCAGCGCGTGCTGGAAGACAACCTCTGGCACCTGGGCAAGGTCCGGCCGCAGACCATGCTGCGCCCCATCGAGGGGCCGGTTTGGGGCTATCGCTACCGCGCCCGCCTGGCCGTGCGCCACGTCATCAAGAAGGGCACGGTGCTGGTCGGCTTCCACGAACGCAAGAGCCGCTATGTGGCGGACATGGGCCAATGCCCGGTGCTGCCACCGCATGTGGACGCCATGCTCATGCCGCTGCGAGCCCTGATCGCCAGCCTGGACGCACGCGATACCTGCCCCCAGATCGAACTGGCCTGTGGCGATGAAGTGACCGCCCTGGTGCTGCGGCACCTGGAACCACTGAGCGCGGGCGACCTGGCCCGCCTGCGCGCCTTTGCGGCCGAGCACCAAGTGCAGTGGTGGCTGCAGGCCAAGGGCCCCGACACCGTGAAGCTGCTGGACGAGGGCGGCGCGCAGCTGTCGTACGCACTGCCCGACTTCGGCATCACCATGCCGTTCAAGCCCACCGACTTCACGCAGGTGAACCCGCACATCAACCGCGTGCTGGTGACCCGCGCGCTTCGCCTGCTGGATGTGCAGCCGCACGAGCGGGTGATCGACTGGTTCTGCGGCCTGGGCAATTTCACGCTGCCGCTGGCCACGCAGGCGCGCGAGGTGCTGGGCATCGAGGGCAGCGAGGCCCTGGTGGCCCGCTCGCGTGAAAATTATGCATTGAACAAGGCCCCAGCGCTTTCCCGTAAAGGCTTGTCAGCTACACAATTTGTAGCGCGCAATCTTTTCGAGATGACCCCGGCCATGCTGGTGGCCGATGGAGTCGCGGACAAATGGCTGGTGGACCCGCCCCGTGAAGGCGCCTTTGCGCTGGCCAAGGCGCTGGCCGACATCGAGCAGGCCCGCCGGGGGGCCGAGGACGCAGCGCCGCTGCCTGCCGGTGCCGAGGGCTGGACACCGCCCAAGCGCATCGTCTACGTAAGCTGCAACCCCGCCACGCTGGCGCGGGATGCGGGGCTGCTGGTGCATCTGGCGGGCTACCGATGCACGGCGGCCGGCATGGTGAACATGTTTCCCCACACCGCCCATGTGGAAAGCATGGCGGTGTTTGAGCGCGACTGAAGTACGAGGGTGGTGGGCGGCCGTGCCGCCCGTGGCAGCGCCGGGTCAGCTGCGGTTGCGGTTGCTGCCCGGCTCGCGTGTTTCGGTTTCCACGTCGGCCGATTTGCCGCTGCGCTCGGGCTTTTCGGGCTTGTCGGACTTCTCTGTCCGGGTGATCACCGAGGGAGTGCCTTCGAGCTTGTTCTCGCGCATGTAGGCATCCATGTCCTTCCATCCCGCAAAAATTGCCGCCTTGTTGGCCTTGGGGTTGAGCGTGTAGCAGTCTTCCACGCCCCTCAGCGCATGGCGGCATGCCCCGCCGATGGCCTTGGCCTCTTCTTCGCGTTGGGCGATGCGCGGGTCGGGGCCAAGGCCCGGGATCTTGTCACATGCGGTCAACAGCAGCAGGCTGGAAAGGGCCAGCACGCGCAGCGAGGGATGGGGGGAAAGGCGATACATGTAATGCCATTATCGGCAGCATGCCCGCGATGTTGAGGTTTGACCCTGCATGGCACGCAAGAAAGGAAAGAGGCTCCCGAAGGAGCCTCTTGGCGGGACGGGACGCGGGGGCGTCCGTGCGCTCGTTCAATCCATCAGTCGCGCTCGCCGCCCATGATGCCCAGCAGGGCCAGCAGACTCTGGAACACGTTGAAGATGTCCAGGTACAGGGCCAGTGTGGCGCTGATGTAGTTGGTTTCGCCGCCGTCCAGAATCTGCTTCAGGTCATACAGCATGTAGGCGCTGAAGATGCCGATGGCGGCCACCGAGATGGCCATCATGCCCACCGAAGAGCCCACGAACACATTGATGATGGCACCCACCATCAGCACCATGGCCCCGACGAACAGCCACTTGCCCATGCCCGACAGATCGCGCTTGATCACGCTGGCCAGGCTGGCCATCACGAAGAACACGCCGGCCGTGCCTGCAAAGGCGGTCATGATCAGGTCCGTGCCGTTTTTGAAGCCCAGCACCATGCCGATCAGGCGCGACAGCATCAGGCCCATGAAGAACGTGAACGCCAGCAGCACGGGCACACCGGCGGCAGAGCGCTTGGTCTTTTCGATGGCGAACATGAAGCCGAAGGCGCCGCCCAGGAAGACGATCAAGCCTACGCCGCCGCGCAGCGATTGCGTGATGCCGGTGGCCACGCCCACCCATGCACCCAGCACGGTGGGCAGCAGGCTCAGCGCCAGCAGCCAGTAAGTATTGCGAAGCACCTTGTGGCGCTCTTCCTGCGAGATGCCATAGCCCGCAGAGTGGCCCAGGGTGGTGACTTGGTCATTCATCATCTTGTGTCTCTCCTTGTTGGCCTGCACGACGCAGACACCGCAAATTCTAGGTGGTGTCGATTTTCGGTCCTGCAATAACCGTGTCCGGTCACCTACTTTTGGTAAGGATTCTTTCACCCGCAACTGCACCAAGGCAGCCCGGCGATGCCGGTATGCTCGCGGTCTCCTCGTGCCGTGCGGCCTAGCCCGCACGGCGTGTTCCTACCCTCTGACAACCGGATACCGCAGCATGAAGACGAAACACGAACTCGAACTGGCCGATGTGAAAGCCATCGCCGCCGCCGCCGAAGCCGAAGCGCTCAAGAACCAGTGGGCGGTGACCATCGCCATCGTGGACGATGGCGGGCACCTGCTGTGGCTGCAGCGCCTGGACGGGGCCGCGGCCGTGTCGTCGCACATCGCGCCGTCCAAGGCCCGCACGGCCGCATTGGGCCGTCGCGAGAGCAAGGTGTACGAAGACGTCATCAATGGCGGCCGGACCTCGTTCCTGAGCGCCCCCACCATCGACGGCCTGCTGGAAGGGGGCGTCCCCATCCTCAAAGACGGCCAGTGCCTGGGCGCCGTGGGCGTGAGTGGGGTGAAGTCCACCGAAGACGCCCAGATCGCGCGCGCGGGGATCGCAGCGCTGGGCCTGTGATTCACTTCTGTGATTTGCTATCGAAATGGTAGCTACCAGGGCATGATGGTAAAGCGCTGGGGCCGATTTTTGCTTGAATGCAGACGTTGACGCCTCCCGCGAATGCAAAAAAAGACCGGCTGCAGGCCGGTCTTTTTTTGCGTGTCGAGATCGCGAATCCTGGGGCGGCTGAGTGCGCAAAAAAAGCCTGGCTACGCGGGCAAGCCCGTTGGCTGGCAAAAACGACCCTTGCGAGCTTGTTGCAAGCCCGGGAGTCGCCCCACGATGAAACTTATTTGGTCAGGATCAGCTTGCCCAGCTTGGTGGCCTGCAAGCGATAGACGGAACCGTTGTGGCTGATGCTCACGGTCTTCTGGCCGCGCAGCAGGGCGCTGCTGTCCACCGCCGCAACCGCCTTGTCGTCCAGGCGGTGTGTGCCGCGCTCGGAACGGGGAGCAGACAGTTCGGCGGACGTGGAGCGCAGGAGCGAGGCGGCGGTGAGGGTGGCTTGCATCGATGTTTTCCGGTTGCGTTTCGTTTTGCTAATGATAACGATTCGCAATTACGAGTCAAGCCACTTGTGTGTTTCTTTTTGTTCTTTTTTGGGGGAGCGCAGTGTTTTGTACGTCCCGCAAAGCAAACGGCCCAGCTTGCCGGGGCAATCTGGGCACGGTGCGGGCGCCGGGGCGCCAAGCGGGGCGAAAGGCTGGTGCAGGGCGGCAGGGCGGCCTTGGGTGCGGCCTTGCCCCCTCGGCCCGTGGCCGAGGCGCGGGCAGGGGCCCGCGCCGCGCTCACTGCGCGGGGTCGGTCACGAAGCCGATCTTGCGCACGCCGGCGCGCTGGGCGGCGGCCATGGCCTGGGCCACGCGTTCGTAGCGCACCTCTTTGTCGCCGCGGATGTGCAGGTCGGGCTGGGGCTCCTTGGCGGCCTCGGCCTGCAGGCGGGGCACCAGTTCTTCGTCCGTCACCTGCGACTCGTTCCAGTAGTACTTGCCGTCGGCCGCGACGGACAGTCGCACGGTTTCGGGCTTCACGTTTTCGGGCAGGTTCGTGGCACGGGGCAGGTCCACGTTCACCGAGTGCTTCATCACGGGCACGGTGATGATGAAGATGATGAGCAGCACCAGCATGACGTCCACGAGGGGCGTCATGTTGATCTCGTTCATCACCTCATCGGCGTCGTCTTGCGTTCCAAAGGCCATGGTTTAGTTGCCTTTCTTGATGGGCAGGACCTTGCCTTGCTCGCCACCGGCGGCGCTCACACGGGCGCCGGTCACGAAGTAGGCGTGCAGGTCGTGCGCAAAGCTGTTGAGGCCGCCCAGGATGGACTTGTTGCCGCGCACCAGCGCGTTGTAGCCCAGCACGGCGGGAATGGCCACGGCCAGGCCCAGGGCGGTCATGATCAGCGCCTCGCCGATGGGGCCGGCCACCTTGTCGATGGTGGACTGGCCCGACATGCCGATGGCCACCAGCGCGTGGTAGATGCCCCACACGGTGCCGAAGAGGCCGATGAAGGGAGCGGTGGAGCCCACGGAGGCGAGGATGGCGAGACCCGACTGCAGGCGTGCGGTGAACTCGTCGATGCAGTTGCGCAGGCAGCGGGTCACCCAGTCGCTCACGTCCAGGCTGTCGTGCAAGTGGGCCTTGGTGTTGCGGTGGTGGGCCGTGGCCTCACGCCCTTCCAGGGCCAGGTGGCGGAAGGGGTTGGTGGGGTCGTTGCCCAGCTTGCTGAGGCCGGCGGCGAAGTCTTCGCTGTGCCAGAAGTCCTGGGCCGCGCGGGTGTGCTTCTTGAACTTCATGATGTCCAGCGCCTTGAGCAGGATGACGATCCACGAGGCCAGCGACATGGCCAGCAGGATGACGGCGACGGCGCGGGTGACGAAGTCGCCCTGGGTCCAGACGTTGGCAATGCCGAAATGCGATTCCATGAGAACTACTCCCTAAGCGGTAATGGGTGGTTATTCGAGAACAAAGTTGACGGGGACCAGGTTCCACATGGCTTCCGGCACGCCATTGCGTTTGCCGGGCACGAAGCGCCAGCGCATGACGGCTTCCTGGGCCTGTTTGTCCAGGCGGTCAAAGCCGCTGGACTTGTTGATTTCCACCTTCTGCGGCAGCCCGTCGGTGCCGATCAGGACACGCAGGACCACCTTGCCTTGCTCGCCCATGCGCTTGCTGATGGCGGGGTAGCTGGGCCTGGGGTTGTTGAGGTAGGCCGCGTCGCTGGAGGGCAGCTCGATCTTGGGGGGAGCGGGCGGCGCGGGAGGCGCGGGCGCAGGCACAGGCGCCGGGGGCGGCGCGGGGGCCTCGATGGGGGGCGCGGGTGGCTGGGGTGTGGTGATGCCCACCGGCGCATTGGGCGGGGGAGTGGGATCCGGGATGGCCACGGGCATGGGGGCCGGGCGCGGCGCGGGCCTTGGGGCCGGCTTGGGCGGCGGTGGCGGAGCCGGCGGGGGCGGTGTGATCTTGGGAGGGGCCGGTGGCGGAATGAATTCGCTGAGCAGCTCGGCCGGCACGATGACTTCGGCCGCCTTGCGTAGCAGGCCCGTCTGCAGCGCCCAGATGCCCGCCACGTGCAAAGCCACCACGGAACCCACGATCACGGCATTGCGGCTGACTCCCCCTTGAGGGGCAAAACGATCAGGGTGAGACATAAAAATGATAGCTGCCAGCGCTTGTCAGGCAAGCGCTAGCGGCCAAAAACACCAAAAATTTATTCGCGGAAGATCCACCAGGCCGAGCCTGCAACGAGGATCAGGCTGCCTGCGAGGGAAGTGAGGAGGTCCATGCCTTGCTTTCCAGAATGGAGCTGGCAAGCTGGATCGTATGCGGCGCTGCATCGTTGTGCAATGCAGCAACCGGGTGTGACGCGCTGCACTGCGCCACCACGTCGCGTGCGCAGCTTTCGCAGCAACCGCATTGGGTGGCCACGCCCAGCTCGAACTGGATTTCGTCAAAGCTCATGCCCGCGCGTGCATGGCGGGCAATCTCTCGGTCCGAAATCCGGCGGCATACACAAACGATCATGACGGCAGGCAGTGTGGCTGGCTGTTGAGGGTGCCGCGATTATAAATACGAATCCGTCGCATTTGCAATTTTCCATCGTTGCCAGCAAGGTTTAGCGCGGCGGCCGCCCTGGCCTCCCCCGCTTTGCCTCTGTTTCGTCACCCGTTCGTCCTGGTGGGACTGCCGATCAGGCTTGCGGCAGCCGGGGCGCCTAGGGGTTGGCTTCGTCTGCCGCACTCGCCAGGTCGCCGCCCAGCAAGGCCGGCGAAGCGTCCGCCAGCGTGGCGCAGCCGGTGAGGGCCATCGCGATTTCCAGCTCGTCGCGCAGCAGCCTTAGCACGTGGGCCACTCCGGCCGCCCCGGCGTGGGCCAGCCCGTATACCGCAGGGCGACCCACCAGCACGGCACTGGCGCCCAGGGCCATGGCCTTGAGCACGTCGGTGCCCCGGCGTATGCCGCCATCCACCAGCACGGGCACGGCACCGTGCACGGCCTGAACGACCCGGGGCAGGGCGGTGGCCGTGGCCGGGGCGGTGTCCAGCGTGCGCCCGCCGTGGTTGGAGACGATGAGGCCCGCAGCCCCTGCGCGCACCGCCTGGCGCGCATCGGCAGGGTGCAGCACGCCCTTGAGCAGCACGGGCAGCCGGGTGATGGACCGCAGCCACTCCACATCGTCCCAGGTGGGGGCGTGGTGCAGCAGGCCGTCAAACAGTGCGCTCTGCCCCGCGCGCAGGGGCGTGGCGGCCGGGGGTTGCAGGCCCGCCAGGTTCACGGGCTCCACGCCCGGCGGCAGCCGGAAGCCAGCGCGCCGCTCTGCATCCCGCGCGCCGCTGGTGGGGGCGTCGACGGTGAGAACCAGCGCTTCGTACCCCGCCTCTTCGGCCTGTTGCACCAGTGCCTGGGTAAAGCCCCGGTCGTGCTGCAGATACAGCTGGAACCACAGCGGGCCGCGCCCCGCATCGGCCAGCACCGCGCGGGCCACGGTCTGCAGGGGCACGCTGGACTGCGTGCTCAGCACCACGCCCGCGCCCAGCGCAGCTGCGGCATAGGCCATGGCCAGCTCGCCATCGGGATGGGCCATGCGCTGAAAGGCCACGGGGGCCAGCAAGACCGGGTGTGCCAGTGTACGGCCCAGCAGCGGCACCCGCGTGTGGCCGCCGGCCGTGCGCTGCAGCACGCGGGGCCACAGGGTCAGGGCGTCCCACGCGCTGCGGTTGCTGCGCAGGGTGATCTCATCGGCCGCGCCGCCGCTGAAGTAGGCCCAGGCGTTGTCATCCAGGTGCCCGCGGGCCCGCCGCTCATGGTCCGGCAGGCTGACCACGTCCGGCGGAATTGTCTGCAGTGAAGGGTGCGCGGCCATACCAGTTCCCGTTGTGTGCGTCCGATGGTTGAGGGTGAAGATCCCGTCGGTCGATGCTATCGAATGCCTTCCGGGATTCGGGTTCGGGTGCCGTGGACGGGGAAGGCCGCGCAGGGGCGCCTACACGTCGGCCCACATGCGCAGCAGGTTGTGGTAGCTGCCCGACAGCGCCACCACCGAGGCATCCGTCTCGCCCACCGTCTGGCGCAGCCGCAGCAGGGCCATGTCCATGTGGAACAGCAACTGCCGCTGCTCCAGCCCGCGCACCATGCTCTCCACCCAGAAAAAGCTGCTGATGCGGCGCCCGCGCGTGACCGGGGTCACCTGGTGCACCGTGCTGCTGGGGTAGAGAACCAGGTCGCCAGCGGGCAGCTTGATGCGCTTTTCGTCCAGGCCTTCGGAGATCAGCAGCTCGCCGCCGTCGTATTCATCGGGCGGCGTGAGGAACAGCGTGCACGACAGGTCGCTGCGCACCCAGCAGCCGTCGGCCTTGGAGTGCATGACGGCGGTGTCCACGTGGTTGCCGTAGAAGTTGGCGGCATCCCCGTAGTTGTTGAACAGCGGATTGAAGATGCGCCGAGGCAGTGCCGCCGAGAAGAAGTGCGCGCTACGGTTCAGCGCGGCCTTCACCCGGTCCTGCAACTGCGCGGACAGCTCGCTGCCCTGCGCAAGCTGCAGGTTGTTCTTGGCCGAGGCTGCCTGGGCCCCCGCACTGCGCGCGCCGTCCACCCACGGTGCCTGCGGGCCCAGGGCCTGCCGGAAGAAGGCGACCTCGTCCGAGGTCAGAACGTTTTCGATGTGCAGAAACATAAAAAGAAAGAGGCTGAGCCCGCGTGCCGCAGGCTCAGCCATTCAGGGGACGACAGGCGGATTGTCCGCCGGATCAGAACCGGGTCTTGATCGACACCTGCACGGCGCGTGGCGTGCCAGGCGTGTAGAAGCCGCGGTACAGGCCATCCGCATACGTGCGATCGAACAGGTTGCTCACGTTCAGCTTGAGTGTGGTCTTGTCGTCAAACGCGTATTCGGCCATGGCGTCCATCACGGCAAAGCCGCTGGCGTACACCGCACGCGAACCTTCGGGGTTCTGCTTGCTGCGGTACGTCAGGCCCGCGCCCAGGCGCAGCTTGGAGGTGACGGCATAGGTCGTCCACACGCTGCCGCTGTGCTTGGGTGTGAGGCCGGGGCGGTCGCCCTGAACCTGCGCGCCACCGCCGCTGGCAGCCAGAGCGACGTTGCTCTTGTCGATCTTGGCGGAAGGAATCCAGGTGTGGTTGAAGAACAGCTCCCACTGCGGGGTCAGGCGGCCGGCCAGGTTGAATTCCATGCCGGTGGCGTGGCGCTTGCCGGACAGCAGCTCTTGCTGGGCTGCGGTGTCGGGGTCGGTGTTGCGCTCGTTGTACTTCTCGCTGCGGAACAGGGCCACACCCAGCAGGGCGCGGCGCTCGAACAGCTCCATCTTGGTGCCGATCTCGAAGTTGCGGCTCTTCTCGGGGTCGGTGTTGGCGGTGCGGGCCGTGTTGTTGCCGGGGTTGCCAAACTGGTACGTGTCGCCCGAGGTGTTGTACGAGGTGCCGAACGATGCGTAGTACGACACCAGCTCGCTGGGCTGGAACATCAGGCCCACGCGGGGGCTGACCAGGCTGTCGGAGCGCGAATTGCTGAGCGCGCCCGTGGCATTGCGGTAGGACGCCTTGAAGTTGTCGTAGCGCAGGCCACCCACCAGCTTCAGCGTGTCGTTCAGTGCCATCGTGTCCTGGAAGTACAGGCCCAGGTTGCGCGACTTGAACGTGTTCCACTGCACGGGGGCGCGGCCGTCCGCCACCCACGCGCCGTCGTTGGGCGTGCCCACCGTGGTGGTGGGGCGGGTGGTGGTGTTGGGGTAGTTCTGGTTGCGCTTGGCATCGTCGTCGTAGTAATCGACGCCCGCCAGCACGGCGTGCTTCTTGCCGCCCCAGTTGAAGGTGTTGCTGTAGTCGCTTTGCACCTGCAGCACGTCGCTTTCACCCACACGGCCCTTGGATCCGCGCGTCAGCACGGTGTTGCCGTTGATCTGGTCCAGCGTGATGGCGCTGTTCTGAAAGCCGATGGTGCTGGCCAGCAGGTCGCGTTCGTAGGTGCCGTAGCGCAGGCGGGTGTTCAGCTCGCCGTTGTTGTCAAAGCGGTGGATGTGGCCCAGCGTCACGTGTTGCGCCGTGGTGTTGTTGTGGTCGCTGGCCAAGCCGTAGTAGTTGCGGGCGTCGAGCGGCGTGTTGATCTTGCCGTCCACGACGCGCCAGGGGTGGTTGTACAGCGGGCGGCCCTTGGATTCGAGGTAGTACAGGCCGATGGAGAACTCGTCGCGCGTGCCGATGCCCCAGGCGAACGTGGGCGCGATACCGCGCTTGTCCTGCTTGGCGCCGTAGTTGTCGAACTCCTGCACCATGGCGTTCAGGCGGAAGGCCGCGTTTTCGCCGGTCTTCCAGTTGAAATCCCCCGTGGCACGGTGGTACTGGCCGGTGCCGAAGGTGTAGCCGGCCTCGTGCTGGTCGATCAGCAGGGGGTATTTGTTGACCTGGTTGACCACGCCGCCGGTCGAGCCCTTGCCAAACAGCATGGAGGCCGAGCCCTTGAGCACTTCGACGCGGTCCAGGTTGAAGGTGTCGCGCTCGATCAGGGGCGCGTCCTTCATGCCGTCCACATAGATGTCGCCGGCCTGGCCCAGCGAGAAGCCGCGCAGGCGCACGTCTTCCTCGCCGGTTTCGCCGGACTGGAACGTCACGCCGGCCGTGTTGCGCAGCACTTCGCGGAAGTCGTCCAGGTTGCGGTCGTTCATCTGCTTTTCGGTGAACACCGTCACGGACTGGGGAATGTCCTTGATGTCCTGCTTGCCCTTGCCGACCGTGGTCTGCTTGAGCAGCAGGGTGTCCTTGCCCTGCACTTCAGCCGCCTCTTTCACGGTCACCGTCGACATGGTTGCCTCGGGCGTGCCTGTCTGGGCCATGGCACCCACCGATGCCGCCAGCATCAGGGCGCCCAGGGGCAGCAGGGCCTTTTCAGAGGTGGCACTGCGGGCGGGTGCGAGCGAGGGCGATGCGGCAGGGCTTGTGGAAGGGCGCAGCATGGAGCTGCGGCGCTGGGCGCGGGATTTGGCCAAGATGGACTCCGTCAAGGGGGTACAAGGGGGTTTTGCAAGCGGCGCGCAAGGCGCCTGGAAGCTTTCGGCAAGCAAGTGGCCCAGGAAGCCCGGGCCAGTTGTGACGTGCTGCTGAATGTTACAGCAAATAAGGGTCATTCTCATTTGCATTGAGGCGTCTTCGCCACACTTGCGCGGAACGTACGGACGAAAAAAAACCGGCAGAGCCGGTTTTTCTCGTTGAGCGGTGTGCCGCTTACTTGACGTGCTTGCCGATCAGGCCGGCCAGTTCAAACATGGACACTTGCGGCTTGCCGAACAGTTCCTTGAGCTTGGCGTCGGCGTTGATGTTGCGCTTGTTGGCGGCGTCCTGCAGGTTGTTGGCCTTGATGTAGACCCACAGCTTGCTGATGATTTCCGTGCGGGGCAGTGGTGCGGAACCCACCACGGCAGCCAGCGCGGGGCTGGGCGTGAGCGCCTTCATGAAGGCGGCGTTGGGGGTGCGCTTCTTGGCGGGGGCGGCAGTTTTTGCGGCGGGGGCCTTGGATGCGGTTGCTGTTTTTGCCGGAGCTTTTTTTGCAGTTGCCATGTTGGAAGTTCCTTATTGGAAATAAATTATGGCCAGCGAAAACAGGGCTGTCGTACTGGCAGGCCGATGCTAATAGGAAAAAATAGCGTTTCCAAGGGAGAAACGGCTTTTTTTGCCTCGATTTGTAGCGCTGGAGCCGCGCTGGGCCGCGTGGCGAGCCATGCGGCGGGCCATGTCGCGCGTGCTGCGGCGCGCCGCTCATTCGCGCTGCGCCACAATTCGGGCACAGCGGGTTGGCGCGGCATTGTGCGTGTGTCGTCCCGATGCGCTTCACCGGGGTCTGCTGCAGCAGGTCCATTCCCACTTCCCATTCCTGAAAGGTTCCGTGCTATGCCAGAGGCGTCTCCTAGCGACTTCAGCACCTGCGATTTCTGCGACATCCACAAGGGCGACGTGACCGGAGCCTTTCGGGTGCTGCCCCCAGTCTTCCGCTGCCTGGGGGGCATCTCGCGCTTCGCAGGCCCGGTGAGCACGGTGAAATGCCATGAAGACAACACGCTGGTGAAGGCGGCCGTGGACTCTCCGGGGCTGGGCCGCGTGCTGGTGGTGGATGGTGGCGGTTCGCTGCGCCGGGCCTTGGTCGGGGGCAACCTGGCTGCCGCTGCCGCGCGCAACGGTTGGGCTGGCATCGTGGTGGATGGGTGCGTGCGGGACGTGGCTGAACTTGAGGCCGCAGCCGTCGGCATCCGCGCGCTGGCGCTCATGCCGCTGCCCACGGAAAAGCGCAACGAAGGGCAGCGCGATGTGGCGGTGCAGATTCAGGGGGTGTGGGTGCGTCCCGGAGACTGGCTGTATGCAGACGCGGACGGCATCGTCGTCAGCGCGAATGCACTCACCGCCTGAGCAACCACTGCTGCAACGGCCGGGCCGGGCGTGAGGGTGCCAACGGCCCGGGCCTCAGCGGCGGCCGCGTGCGTTGCCCACGCGCAGCGCTGCGCGCGAGGGCAGGGTGGCCAGCAGCACACTCGCCAGCGCGATGGAGAACGCGACCGCCTGCAGGGTGCTGAGCGATTCGCCGAGCAGCAAGACGCCGACCAGCGCTGCCGTCACGGGAAGCATGACCGTGAACACTCCGCCTTGCGCAGCCGGCACCGTTTTCAGGCCGGTCATCCACAGCCATACCGTCCACATGCATGCGGCCAGGGCGTAGAACAGCAGCAGGGCCCACGTGGCCCATTCGACACCCGCAAAGTCAAAGTCGAGCGCCACGTACAGGCCAATCGGCGTGCTCAGCGCCAGTCCCCAGAGGTTGATGAGCGAGGTGATGCGCTTGGGCCCCAGGCTGCCGGTGAGCTTCTTGCCGATGACCGTGTAGGCGGCCTCGCAGAGCACCGCGCCGATCAGCAGCAACTGCCCCAGCCATTCAAGATTTTGACTATTTTCAGGGCTCAGCGCTTGTCCAGTATGGGTTGAGTGCTCTTGTTTTGATAGTGAAAACAAGGCGATTCCGCCCACAGCGCACGCCACCGCCAGCCAGGTGCGGGGAGGAACCTTCTCGCGCAGAAACGCCCAGCCCATCACCGCCACCGCGGCCGGGATCGCTGCCAGCGTGACGCCTGCAGAGACTGCGTCCGTGAGGCTCACGCCATAAATCATGCACAGGGTGAACAGGAAGTTGCCCAGGAACGATTCGAGAAACAAAAGGCGCCGGGTCTGCGGCGTCATCGGAGGCTCTTCGGGTGGCTTTTTGAGCCAGTGCAGCATGGCCAGCGCGCCGATCCCGAACCGCATCCAGGCCAGCAGAAACACCGGCAGCACGGCCGCGAGAGGCTTGGACAGTGCGACATAGCAGCCCACGAGTGCCATGCTGAGAGCCAGGCACAGATAGGCGAAGGGGCGATTCGGAGGGGTCACTAGACTGGGGGCTGGATACAAAACGGAGCCGCATCATGCCCGACGATTTCAGCCGTACAGCCCCAGCCCGCCACGTGTTTGTGTACGGCACATTGCGCAAGGGCTGTCTCAACGACATCACCCGTCTGGCACCCGCCCCCGTTTTCGTGGGCGAGGCGAGCGTGGCGGGGGTTCTCTACCAACTCGGGCACTACCCGGGGCTGACGCTGGGGGGCGAGGGCCGAGTGCGGGGCGAGGTCTACACCATCACGCCCGCGCTGGAAGCGGTGCTGGACGAGATCGAGGATCTGGGAGAGAACCCCACCGACGAATATGCCAAAAGGGAAATCGTGCTGGACGTGCACGGCCGCAGCCTGACTTGCCTGGTCTACGAGATCAACCCGCGGTATGTCGTTGCGGCTCCCCGCATTGCGCACGGCGACTGGTGTCGCGCTTGAAGGCGGAGATGTCATCATGCAAAAGCAGAATTTCAAATTGTGGAATGCGATAGATGTTGCATTGCCGCAAAATTTCTCGATATGAGAAATCAATTTCTGCATGGAGAAATTACGTGTTCAAGTGGTTGTTTTGAAAGGAGAAAATTTATCTCTTCTATAAGACATAAGAGCTTGCGGAAGTCTTATAGAAGACTTAAAGTTGTCTTCAAGGGCAGCACACCGCAGCCCGGCGTTTTCAACCAACCCCTGGAGTGATCTCATGCCCCAATCCCTCAACGAACAACTGAGCCGCGAACAGCAAATTGCCGCCCTGGAAAAAGACTGGGCCCAGAACCCCCGCTGGAAGGGTGTGAAGCGCGGCTACTCCGCTGCCGACGTGGTGCGTCTGCGCGGCAGCCTGCAGCCAGAGCACACGCTGGCCAAGCGCGGCGCTGAAAAGCTGTGGGAGAAGATCAACGGTGGCGCCAAGAAGGGCTACGTGAATGCCTTCGGTGCCATCTCTGCAGGCCAGGCCATGCAGCAAGCCAAGGCCGGCCTCGAAGCCGTGTACCTGTCGGGCTGGCAAGTGGCTGCCGACGGCAACACCAGCGAAACCATGTACCCCGACCAGTCGCTGTACGCGTACGACTCGGTGCCCACCATGGTTCGCCGCATCAACAACACCTTCAAGCGCGCTGACGAAATCCAGTGGGGCCGCGGCATCAACCCCGGCGACAAGGAATTCATCGACTACTTCCTGCCCATCGTGGCCGACGCAGAAGCCGGTTTCGGCGGCGTGCTGAACGCCTTCGAACTGATGAAGAACATGATCTCCGCTGGCGCAGCGGGCGTGCACTTTGAAGACCAGCTGGCCGCCGTGAAGAAGTGCGGCCACATGGGTGGCAAGGTGCTGGTGCCCACGCAGGAAGCCTGCGAGAAGCTGATTGCTGCACGCTTTGCAGCCGACGTGATGGGCGTGCCCACCATCGTGCTGGCCCGCACCGACGCAGAAGCCGCCAACCTGATCACGTCCGATCACGACGCCAACGACAAGCCTTTCCTGACCGGCGAGCGCACGCAAGAAGGCTTCTACCGCGTGAAGAATGGCCTGGAGCAAGCCATCAGCCGTGGCGTGGCCTACGCCCCGTATGCTGACCTGGTGTGGTGCGAAACCGGTGTGCCGGACATCGGCTTTGCCCGTGAGTTCGCCCAGGCCGTGCACGCTGCCTGCCCTGGCAAGCTGCTGTCGTACAACTGCTCGCCTTCGTTCAACTGGAAGAAGAACCTGGACGACAAGCAGATCGCCAAGTTCCAGCAAGACCTGTCGGACCTGGGCTACAAGTACCAGTTCATCACGCTGGCCGGCATCCACATCAACTGGTACAACACCTTCCAGTTCGCCCACGCCTACGCCCGCGGCGAAGGCATGAAGCACTACGTGGAAATGGTGCAAGAGCCTGAATTCGCAGCGCGCGACAAGGGCTACACCTTCGTGTCGCACCAGCAGGAAGTGGGCGCAGGCTACTTCGACGACGTGACCACGGTGATCCAGGGCGGTTCGTCCAGCGTGAAGGCCCTGACGGGTTCGACCGAAGAAGAGCAGTTCCACTGATCTGGGGCAGTTGCGCCACCGTGCTGTGGCGCAAAGTGCACCAAATCGAAAGCCCGGGGCAAGCGCTTTGGGCTTTTTGCGTTGTGCCAAGGTTAAAATGCAGGCAAATTCACTGCACAAGAGCGAGAAAGGCAATCTGGTTATGACACCGCGAACTACATCGGAGATGTTCACCAGCCGTTGAGGCTGATGGTTCGCGCCTGCTCGAGATTGCCCACACCTCCAACAAAGCGCGGACCTGTTCCGCGCTTTTTTGTTTTCGGGGCCTGCGCGCATCCCCATCCATCGCCCTGACCGATTCATTGAATACAGAAAGAGTTGCTCCCATGATTCACATCACGCTCCCTGACGGCTCGCAGCGCGAATTCCCTGGCCCGGTCACTGTGGCTGACGTGGCCGCATCCATTGGCGCTGGACTGGCCAAGGCCGCGCTCGCCGGCAAGATCGATGGCAAGGTGGTGGACACCAGTCACCTGATCACGTCCGACAGCCCGCTGTCCATCGTCACCGCCAAGGACGCCGACGGCCTGGAGGTCATCCGCCACTCCACGGCCCACTTGCTGGCCTATGCGGTCAAGGAGCTGTTCCCCGAGGCGCAGGTCACCATCGGCCCGGTGATTGACAACGGCTTTTATTACGACTTTTCATACAAGCGCCCCTTCACGCCCGAAGACCTTGCAGCCATCGAGAAGCGCATGGGCGAGCTGGCCGCCAAGGATGAACCTGTGGTGCGCCGGGTGCTGCCGCGCGACGAGGCGGTGACGTATTTCAAGGGCCTGGGCGAGCACTACAAGGCCGAGATCATCGCCAGCATTCCCAGCAACGAAGACGTGAGCCTTTACCGCGAGGGCAGCTTCGAAGACCTGTGCCGCGGCCCCCACGTGCCCAGCACGGGCAAGCTCAAGCATTTCAAGCTGATGAAAGTGGCCGGCGCCTACTGGCGCGGCGACCACCGCAATGAAATGCTGCAGCGCGTGTATGGCACGGCCTGGGCCAGCAAGGAAGACCTGCAGCAGTACCTGACGATGCTGGAGGAGGCGGAGAAGCGTGACCACCGCAAGCTGGGCCGCGAGCTGGACCTGTTCCACATGGACGAGCATTCGCCCGGCACGGTGTTCTGGCACCCCAAGGGCTGGGCCTTGTGGCAGGAGGTGGAGCAGTACATGCGCCGCGTGTACCGCGACAACGGCTATCAAGAAGTGAAGGGTCCGCAGATCCTGGACAAGAGTCTGTGGGAGAAGACGGGCCACTGGGACAAGTACCGCGACAACATGTTCACGACGGAATCGGAAAAGCGCGACTACGCCCTCAAGCCGATGAATTGTCCTGGCCATATCCTCATCTACAAGCAAGGCATCAAGAGCTACCGGGATCTGCCGCTGCGCTATGGCGAATTCGGTGCCTGCCACCGCAACGAGCCTACAGGGGGGCTGCATGGCATCATGCGCGTGCGCGGCTTCACGCAGGACGATGGCCACATCTTTTGCACCGAGGAGCAGGTGCAGGAGGAATGCGCCAACTACACGGCACTCGTGCAGAAGGTCTACAAGGATTTTGGCTTCACCGACATCATCTACAAGGTGGCCACGCGCCCTGAGGCCCGCATCGGAAGCGACGAGGCCTGGGACCGCGCCGAAAAGGCGTTGATGGATGGCTTGCGCCATTCGGGCTGCGAATTCGAGATCGCGGAGGGCGAGGGCGCTTTCTATGGCCCCAAGATCGAGTACACGCTCAAGGATGCGCTGGGCCGACAATGGCAGTGCGGCACGATGCAGATCGACCCGAATCTGCCCGAACGCCTGGACGCCGAATACGTGGCGGAAGACGGCAGCCGCAAGCGACCGCTGATGCTGCACCGCGCGACGGTGGGCAGCATGGAGCGCTTCATCGGGATGCTGATCGAGCACTATGCCGGTGCGTTTCCGGTGTGGCTCGCACCGGTACAGGTGTCGGTGCTCAACATCACGGACGCGCAGGCCGATTACTGTCGTGAAATTGCCGCAAAACTGCAAAAAGCACTGCCGAATCAAGACCTTAGAGTGGCGCTGGACCTGCGTAACGAAAAGATTACGTATAAAATACGCGAGCATTCGTTGCAAAAGCTGCCCTATATCCTCGTCGCGGGCGACAAGGAAAAGGCTGCCGGAGCCGTCGCAGTGCGTGGCCGGGGCAATCGAGACCTCGGCGTGATGTCTGTCGAAGCGTTCGCCGCGCTGATCAGCCAGGACATCGCCACCAAAGTCTGATTCTCTTTCGAAAACATGCTTTGGCGTATGCCAGCTGTGCGGTTGTTGCTACTAATTACGTAGTGTTTTGATTTGAAGGAACCTAGCCATCGCTACTGAATTTCGTGATCGTCGCCAGCGCGAGGAACGCAAGCATCGCCTGAACCGTGAAATCATGGCCCCGGAAGTCCGCCTTTCGGGTCCTGACAACGAGCCACTGGGCGTTGTCAGCCTGATGGAGGCCTTGCGCATGGCCGGTGAGCTGGATGTGGATCTGGTGGAGATTGCCGCCACAGCCAATCCCCCGGTGTGCCGCCTCATGGACTATGGCAAGTTCAAGTACCAGGAACAAAAGCGCGCCGCTGAAGCCAAGGCCAAACAGACGGTCATCGAGATCAAGGAAGTCAAGTTCCGTCCAGGCACAGACGATGGCGACTACAACATCAAAATGCGCAACATCCGCCGTTTTTTGGCGGATGGCGACAAGTGCAAGATCACCCTCCGGTTCCGCGGCCGCGAAATCACCCACCAGGAGTTGGGCCTCGCACTGCTGAACCGGATCCGTGATGACTTGGGCGACACCATCATCGTTGAGCAGTTTCCCAAGCTGGAAGGCCGCCAGATGATCATGATGATCGCTCCGGGCCGCAAGAAGCCCGCGTCGGCAAAGCCTGCTGCAGAAGGGGTTGCGGCTTCTGGCTCCGCCAGCTGAAGTGACCGGTTCAGTCTGGCAGATGTGAATTGAAGATTTGAGTGCCGCTCCCGCGAGGGCGCGGCACTTGAAGGTGGTGTGCGAACACCACCGAAACGAAAGGTGCGAGCCTTTCGACAAGTGGCTCGGGGCCAACAAGTTTGCAGATCGGTTTTTGCAAACGCCTCGCGAGCACAAACAAAGGAGCATTCAAATGCCCAAAATGAAGACCAAGAGCAGCGCGAAAAAGCGTTTCCGCGTTCGTCCCGGTGGCACCGTCAAGCGCGGTCAAGCCTTCAAGCGTCACATCTTGACGAAGAAGACCACCAAGAACAAGCGCCACCTGCGTGGTGCAGTGAATGTGCATGAGACCAACATGGGTTCGATCGCACAAATGCTGCCCAGCGCTGGCCTGTAATAACTGACGAACAAGGAGTACTCACATGCCTCGCGTCAAACGTGGTGTAACGGCCCGTGCCCGTCACAAGAAAGTTCTCGCCCTTGCCAAGGGCTTCCGTGGTCGCCGCGGTAACGTCTTCCGCATCGCCAAACAGGCGGTGATGAAGGCGGGGCAATATGCCTACCGCGACCGCCGCACCAAGAAGCGCGTGTTCCGCCAGTTGTGGATCGCCCGTATCAACGCCGCTGCCCGTGAACTGGGTCTGACCTACAGCCAGTTCGCCAACGGCCTGAAGAAGGCATCCATCGAGATCGACCGCAAGATGCTGGCCGACCTCGCAGTGCACGACAAGGCTGCCTTTGGCAGCATCGTGGAGCAAGTCAAGGCCAAGCTGGCTGCTTGAGTTCACGATGAGTGGCTATCGTTTTGATAGCTGCTTGCGCAATAAAAGCAAGGGCTAGGGCTTGAAAAGGCGCTAGCCCTTGTTCATTTTCACGGGTCGATAAAGAACGACTTGCGCACTACGGCGTTTGTCACCTGGAAGCGTCGTTTGTGCTTCCCCGCTGTGTGTAGGTCCTGAAAGAGTCGGTATGAACGAGTTGGATTCCCTGGTCGAGAGCGCGACGCAGTTGTTCGCACAAAGCGCCACACCTGCTGATCTGGAAAACGCGAAAGCCCAGTTTCTGGGCAAGTCTGGGCGCGTGACTGAGCTGATGAAGGGCATGGCGCAGCTGTCGGTGGAGGAGAAGAAATCCCGAGGCGCGGCCATCAACGTCGCCAAGCAGGCCATCGAATCCGCACTCACCGCCCGTCGACAGGCACTGGCCGACGCTGAGTTGCAGGCGCAACTCAAGGCCGAGGCTCTGGACGTGACCCTGCCAGGCCGCCAGCGCGGGCAGGGCGGACTGCACCCGGTGTCGCTCACGCTCGAGCGCATCGAGGGCATTTTTGGCTCCATGGGATTTGATGTGGCCCAGGGCCCCGAAATCGAGACGGACTGGTTCAACTTCACCGCGCTGAACACGCCCGAGGACCATCCCGCGCGTTCGATGCATGACACTTTCTATGTGGAGGGCGGCACGGCGACGGCCCCCAACCTACTGCGCACGCACACCAGTCCGATGCAGATCCGCCACGCCGTGCAGCACGTGAAGAAGCACCGCGCACTGCTCGATGCGGGTCAATCCATGCCCGAGATCCGCGTGATCGCGCCGGGCCGCACGTACCGCGTGGACAGCGATGCCACGCATTCGCCCATGTTCCATCAGTGCGAGGGCCTGTGGATCGGCGAGAACGTGAGCTTCAAGGATCTGAAGGTCGTGTTCACGGACTTCTGCCGCACCTTTTTTGAAAGCGACGACCTCGTGCTGCGCTTTCGCCCGAGCTTTTTCCCTTTCACGGAGCCGAGCGCTGAAATCGACATCCAGTTCCAAACCGGCCCGCTGGCGGGCCGCTGGCTGGAGGTCGCGGGGTCTGGCCAGGTTCACCCCAACGTGGTGCGCAACATGGGTCTGGACCCCGAGAAGTACATCGGCTTTGCGTTCGGCATGGGGCCTGACCGGTTGACCATGCTGCGCTATGGCGTAAATGACCTGCGCCTGTTCTTCGACGGCGATATCCGCTTCCTGTCGCAGTTCCAGTGACGCATTGGACCCAAACAGCTATGAAAAAGTGAGCTGCGAGCGCTGAATTTACGGGAATTTCCGGCAATATCGTTTTGAATCCGTTTACCGTAAAGCGCTAGCAGCTATCGTTTTAAGAGCAAACGCCCCGAGCCCAAGAGTTTCTACACCATGCAATTTCCCGAGTCCTGGTTGCGCGAATTCTGCAACCCCCCGCTGAGCACCCAAGAGCTGGCCGACACCCTCACCATGGCTGGCCTGGAGGTCGAAGAGCTGCGCCCTGTGGCACCGCCTTTTTCCAAAATCGTTGTGGGCGAGATCAAGGAAGCCGTGCAGCACCCTGACGCCGACCGCCTGCGCGTGTGCCAGGTGGATGTGGGGCAGGGGAGCCTGCTCAACATCGTGTGTGGCGCGCCCAATGCGCGCGTGGGCATCAAGGTGCCCTGCGCCCTGGTGGGCGCCCAGTTGCCGCCCGGCGATGACGGCAAGCCCTTTCTCATCAAGGTCGGCAAGCTGCGCGGCGTTGAAAGCCAGGGCATGTTGTGCTCAGCACGTGAGCTAAAACTCTCCGAAGACCATGGAGGACTGCTGGAGCTGGATGCCTCCGCTCCCGTCGGGCAGGACATTCGTGCCCACCTGAACCTCGATGACACGCTGTTCACGCTCAAGCTCACGCCCAACCTGGCGCACTGCCTGAGCGTCTACGGTATTGCGCGCGAATTGGCGGCGTTGACCGGTGCGCCGCTTCAGCAGCCATCGTTCCCGGTGGTTCAGCCCCAGCTGGACGACCGGCTGCCCGTCAAGGTCAGCGCACCCGACCTGTGCGGCCGCTTTTCGGGCCGTGTGGTGCGCAACGTCAACACGCGCGCCGCCACGCCGCAGTGGATGCTGGACCGCCTGGCCCGTTGCGGGCAGCGGGGTGTATCGCCGTTGGTGGACATTTCGAACTACGTGATGTTCGAGTTCGGCCGCCCATCGCACATTTTCGATCTCGACAAGATCCACGGCGCACTCGACGTGCGCTGGGGCCGCGCGGGGGAATCACTCAAGCTGCTCAATGGCAACACCATCACGGTGGACGACAAGGTGGGCGTGATAGCCGATGACACCCAGGTGGAGTCGCTGGCCGGCATCATGGGTGGCGATGCCACGGCCGTGTCCGACGATACGAATCACATCTACATCGAAGCCGCGTTCTGGTGGCCCAAAGCCGTGGCCGGTCGTTCGCGGCGCTACAACTTTTCGACCGACGCCGGTCACCGATTCGAGCGCGGTGTGGATCCGAGTCTCACGGTAGAACACATCGAGCGCATCACCCAGTTGGTCATCGACATCTGCGGCACGCCGGAGACAGCATGCGGCCCGATGGACGACCAGCAGGTGAATCTGCCCCAGCCCCAGCCCGTTACGCTGCGCGTGGCGCGCGCTGCCAAGGTCATTGGCATGCCCCTCACGCAGGCCCAATGTGCAGCCGCGCTGCGCGGCCTGGGCCTTGCTGTGCAGGAGGGCGACGGCACGCTGACCGTCGTGCCACCGTCGTACCGTTTCGATATCACCATCGAAGAAGACCTGATTGAAGAAGTGGCCCGGATGGTGGGCTACAACAATCTGCCCACCACGCCGCCGCTCGCGCCCATCACGCCCAAGCTGCCACCCGAGGCCACGCGCAGCCCGTTCGCCGTGCGCCGTCAGCTTGCCAGCCTGGGCTATCAGGAAACCATCAACTTCAGCTTTGTGGAGGAGCGCTGGGAGCATGAGCTGGCCGCAAACCCCACGCCCATCAAGCTGCTCAATCCCATCGCCAGCCAGATGAGCGTCATGCGCTCCACGCTGCTGGGTTCACTGCTGCAGGTGCTCAAGTTCAACCTGGACCGCAGGGCAGAGCGCGTGCGGGTCTTCGAGGTGGGCCGCGTCTTCCTGCGCGACGCCACCGTGCAGAACACCGACACCACGGTGGAAGGATTTCATCAACCCATGCGTGTCGCTGGGGTGGCCTATGGTGCCAACGACATGCTGCAGTGGGGCCGCAAGCAGCAAGCCATCGATTTCTTCGATGTCAAAGGTGATGTCGAGGCGCTGCTGGCGCCCCGAAGCGCCACGTTCGAAGCGGCCACGCACCCGGCCATGCATCCCGGCCGGTGCGCGCGCGTGCTGATGGGCGGGCGTGCCATAGGCTTCGTGGGTGAACTGCATCCCAAGTGGCGCCAGTCCTGGGATCTGCCGCAGGCGCCGGTGCTCTTCGAGCTGGAGTTGGACGGCGTGCTTCAGCGGGATGTGCCGCAATTCAGGTCGGTGGCCCGGCACCAGGCTGTGGAGCGTGACCTGGCCGTGGTCGTGGCCGAGCGGGTCACCCATGCCGACATCATGGCCGCAGTGCGCCAGGCCGTTCCGGGCGCCCTGTTGCGTGAGGCCGTGCTGTTCGATGTCTATCGGCCCAAAGCACTGCGGGCCGGCGAGGTTGCGCCCATGGGGGCGCTCGCAGCAGGCGAAAAAAGTTTGGCCGTGCGCTTGAAGCTCGGCAGTGACGAAGCCACGCTGACCGAGGCCGAGATTGAATCGGCTGTGCAGGCTGTGGTGGACAGCCTGGTGCGGCACACCGGAGCAAAGCTGCGGGCATGACGATGTTGAATGGGAGCGATGCCGTGATTGAGTTTGCAGTGGAAAGTCTGGAAACGCCGGCGCTGACCAAGGCGCTGCTCGCAGATCTCTTGTTCGACCAGATCGGCCTGAACAAGCGCGAGTCCAAGGACATGATCGACGCTTTTTTTGACCTGATCTCCCTAAGCCTTGTGGAGGGGAAAGACGTCAAGTTGTCGGGCTTTGGCAACTTCCAGATCCGCACCAAGGCGCCGCGTCCAGGCCGCAATCCGCGCACGGGCGAGGCGATTCCCATCAAGGCGCGGCGCGTGGTCACCTTTCACGCCAGCAGCAAGCTCAAAGAGCAGATTCAGGCCGCCAGTTCGGCGTGAATTTGTACCAAATTTGTGACCAAATGTGCTGCCATGTCTGGCGGGCACGTCGGCTCTGCAGTACGCTTGTGGGCTTTCCCCTCTGAGTCCGGAATTCATGGGCACCACGCTTCCTTCCATTCCCGCCAAACGGTACTTCACCATCGGTGAAGTCGCCGAGCTGTGTGGCGTCAAGCCGCATGTTTTGCGCTATTGGGAGCAGGAGTTCACACAGCTTCGACCCATGAAGCGGCGCGGTAACCGGCGCTATTACCAGCACCATGAGGTGCTGATGATCCGCCGCATCCGCGACCTGCTCTACGACCAGGGTTTCACGATCAGTGGCGCCCGCAATCGCTTGCAGGAACTGGTGCAATCCGGGCGCGACGATGATGGGGTGGACCAGGCCGCTAACTCTCTGGACGACGCCCCGGATTCTGAGCTGCCCAGCATGCTGATCGACACCGCCTATGACCTTTCCATCGGTGCTGGTGGGCGCACTCTGGACTCCAATGCAGTGCGCAAAGAATTATTTGAAATTCGTGCACTGCTTTCGGCGAACTGAGGTTTTTTCTGCATATAATCTAAGTCTTGTCGGCGTGTAGCGCAGCCTGGTAGCGCACTTGCATGGGGTGCAAGGGGTCGCGAGTTCGAATCCCGCCACGCCGACCATTAAAAGCAAAAGCCCAGAACCGAAAGGTTCTGGGCTTTTTTGCGTGCGCCCAGCATGGGCGCACTCCTACGGGTGCAAGTCCCGTCGTAAGTTGGTCACAACGAACGAAGCGAA